>CAYJCT010000018.1:0-11854 GCA_964368745.1 uncultured Christensenella sp.
TTATTATTCTTTTAACATTTTTTATAAATTAATTAAACTATAAATTTATTAAAACCAAGAAAATTATTACAAAAAATCAATTGTTTTAGAGTATTGCAATAACAATTTTACTTACACAATAAATAACCTTATTTAAACCTCACGCGGCGGCGAAGTATTATGAAAAATATAATGCCCACTGCCACAACTGTGCCCACTATAACTATTATTATGATGGCGTTGGAGTTTAGTGGTTCGTTTTGTATTAGTTTGTAGGACGCTACAAGTTTGTCGTCGGCTGTGAAAATTTCAATCCAGTTGTCGCCTTTTTTCTCTAGCGTGAAAGACACCACTGTGTCTGCCGAGTTTTTATTGATTTCCAGCAGCACTCTATTATTTAGCACGATTTTTGAGTTGCCCAGTTTCAAGTAAATGCTCCACGGGTTGTAGTATATCGTTATTGGATCAGTGGCTGCAGTGCCCATCGGAATGGATGCGGTTATGGATGGTTGTTCATCGTTTACCCAGACAATAAAAGTGAATGTGATGATGCTTTTTGTGCTTGCCTGATAGGATTGCAATGTGATGCGATATAGCCCTGCGCCATAAGTTTCAGGGTTTGCGGCCGACAGCCAAAGTTGGTTTTCGTCTTTGATTGCAAGGGAGGCAAACGAAGAGGTGGACTGCGGAGAAATCTTTCTTTCCAGTTTTGTGATTTTGAAGTTGTTTCCGCTGGAAATATCAAACGCGCTAGCTGCCGATTCAGGCGATATTATTTGAAAATAGAACACCGAATTTACCAGCATATTTTGCCCGTCGCTTAAAGTTGTTATGGCTTGCAGCGACACCTTATAGTGACCCGCTTCGATGAATTGGTAGGTGTTAAGCCTATGTTCATTCACGGAGATTTGTGTGCCGTTTTTAAGCACTTGAATGGTGCATTCGCTATAGATTGTGACATTTGAAAGTTGGTAAATGATTTCTAAATCCACAGGGTCGTTGAAAATTTGGTTATCTACTGGGAAGGTGTTGTTGATTTTAAAAATTATTTCGTTAACCAGATAAATTTTCAGTTCAGGCGCGCCATCAAAAAACATTTTGTTGCCTGCCATGTCATAGACAATGAAGGTGTGGAGTCCTGCTTTAGATATAGAGTAGACAAAATTGTTTGCGCTGTCTTTTGGCAACATGCCCAATTTTACTTTCTCTATAAAAATGTTGTCTAATAAATATTCCAAATAGATGTCGTTGCCCACCACGCTGTTGTAAGTGTTTTTAAATTTTAGGCTAAGCATATCGTCGGTGCTTTTTATCATGCTGTTAGTAATCAGATCGTTGGTAAATATATTGTCGATATTAAGCCCAGCAAAGTTTGCGTTTGTTTCTTCCACGAAATTAATGAGGATATAGTTGTAGGTGTAGTCAGGCGAGTTCATATTATAGATGCGATAAAGCACATATAAACCGGTTGCATCTACAATTGCATCGGGTTCCACCACAATTTCGTAGCCAATTGAGTTATTGGTGTTGGTCACCACTTCGATGTGGTTGCCTGTTATAACTGGTGAGATGACTCCGTTTTTGGTTTCGTAATTGTTATATTTTTCCAGCACATAGTAGTGGTTTACGATGTCTTTATTGTTGCTTGCAAGTGTGGTGTGAGTGGAGTGTGGCAGTAGTTTATTAACAATTAGTTTGTTTTGTAGAGTTTTTAGATAGATGGAATAAATTATAGTGGTTTCCGCCGAGCGTTTAAAGCGCAGTGTTTGCGATGAGTGGTTCAGATCGTTTACTAGAGTTACGGTGTAGTCGCCGGCGTCTTTTATTTCGTAGTAGTTATTATATGATATTTCGCGGTATTGTCTGCCGTCGAAGGTGCGCACAATAACAAGTCTTTCGTTGAAGTATGGCACTAGTGGTAATCGTTGCCAAAGCACGCTCAAGTTGTCGATAAAGGTTTGGTTTTCCTGATAGGCAATGGTGCCTCCGCTAGAGTTGCGTAAATTTAGTGACGGAATTTTTGTGAAATACACAAAGTTAAATTCTTTAAAATAAATGGTGTTGTAGTCGGACAATATTCCGTCGTAATAAGCGGTTGGCAGTGTTTGAGTTTCAATCAACAGTGCCTTTATGTTTAGTTCATTATTGTTTGCAAGCGTTATGTTAATCTTTGTCACCAGTGTGTTGTTTCGGGTGTAGGTGGATTTAACCACATTTAGTATACCAGTGGAAGCACTAGTTATGCCAGCGTTGTCTCCTGTTAGCACCAGTCGTGTACCTTCTTGCACTAGCCTATAAGTTTGAGTGCCAATTGTGACAAACACATAAGCCTCAAACACTGAAGCGTCGTATTCCAAATAGGTTGCTTTTGCAGTGTAGGTTGTACCGTCCACACTTGAAGTGGCGTCGGTGTAGTAAAGAGCCGATTCGATGTTTTCCATGCCATGCCGTTCGTAATAGACATTGGTTCTGCCGAAGTTGTCGATTAGTGTGAAGCGGAATGCGCCGTTTCTAAAGGTGAAAGTTTTGCCGCCCAGTGAGACATTTGAAGTGGTAGGAAGAGGCGTATTGTTGGCGTCAAGGTTTAAGTCTTCCCATTGGTTTTCTCTGAAGCGCTGAACTTTTAGTGACACAATTTTAGTGGAGGTGTATTCGTTGTCGGCAGGGATGCGGATGCGGAATGCGCCCGAAATGTCAATTTTTTCATATTTTAGCACATCGCCGGGAACAAAGTAATTGACCACAAAGTTTTTGCCCACACGGTTTATAATTTTTATGCTGATTGCAAAGTCGTTTGCGCCCTCATAACTTTCTGTGATGGAGTCGTAAATCTGCTTTAATGTGTTAAAGAAAGTTTGCACTTCTTCGCCATCTATATTATTTTCAATGGGAGTGGAGGGAGCGAAAATGTCGAGGGTGCTGCCATTTTTGTTTATTGTGATAGTGCGATTTAGCGCATTATTTGCCACCACAATAGGGTTTGCGCTGTTGGTATAGTTTTGACCTAAGCGCCTGAAAGTGTAGGTTATTTCTGCTTTCAAATACAAATCTTGTGTGGATGGTTGGTTGTCTTTGTTGGACAGAAGCAAGTTCATACCGTAGGCATTTGCCACGATTTCATTTTCGGAGGACAAGTTATCTTTAAAATCTTCAGTTTTTAGCCTTCCATATGCATCGGAGTAAGAGTAGGAGTAGGAATTGGATGCTGTGATGAAAATGCAATAAACTTGATAGTTGCCTGCCTCGTCGCGTTCAATTATTTCGTAGTAGTTTCCCTCTTGCAACAGAGTGTTGCCCACTGTTAAATCTTGCAGATAATCAATATAGTGGAAGTTCTCGTCCGTTCTGTTGGCTGTTGATAATCTTGTTGCGATAGACGGCGAGAACAGTTTGTGATTTGACATGTGCGCCGGGGTGCTTTGATAGTCGTCCGGTGTTAGTGAATGGTAGTAGTTGGTGATGTCGCTTATTCGTCGAAGATATAGTTGACTGTAAGTGTCAAGCGAGGTATGCGATCGATTCTCATTATCGGAATTTGCTGTTTCTGTGAGTGCTTTTGTGAATTTAAAGGTATTGTCAACCGCAAAGAAGTGGTTTTGGATTAGTGTGTTTTCGGTTTCCATATACTTGTCGTAATAAGCAAAATATTTTTTGTAAACCTCGTTTAACATATATTGTTTGTAAAGCGGGGTGCCAGCAAGAGAGTTTGCGTATTCTTGCAAGTATTGATAACCAGACGGCAGTGCGATGTTTCGTTTTGAATTATATTTGTCGGCTTCCATCAACTTAATCAAGTTATAGATAGGTTTTGTGTGGTCGGTTGTGATAGAAGAAGTGGAATGAAAATATGAAACACTTTTTGCAGCACTGTCGGTGTAGAAACTGGATTGTCCTTTAAACTGAATGGTGATGTTGTAGGTTGCGTTTTCTTTGGATGTGCTAAGCGCATTTGTTGTGGTGTCGTTGTAGATGCTAGATGCGTTGTCAAAAATTATCACCGCCCATTTTGTGGCAACGCCATCGGTTTCGTGCGCGTTGTCAAGAAACACATTTGAAGTGGTAACAACGGCTCCTCCGCGATGTTGGAAAGTGTATTCCATCTTGCCTGCAATGTTTTGTATTGTGGCTCTAAAAATGGTGGTTGCAACGGCACTTGTTTCCGGCATTTTGGTTATGGTGATTTCGTATGGGTTTACTTCCGCTTCCAGATTTGTAAGCGGCTTTTCAAACACGAAAATCAAACTTGAGTTGTTTGTGCTTTTATAAACAAATAGATTTTTCTGGTTTTTATCTTCGTATTTTCCTCCCCCCAAATTTGCCATAATTTCCAAATCACCGTTTTCAAACAGGCTGGTGGCGTATGCTTGTTTTGCGTTCGCGGCGTTGGTTGCATATTCGCTGGAAAGATCTTTACCAAGATAAGAACCCGTTGGATATGCTCTATTAATTCCGAAAGATAATTTTAGTGAGTTTGCGAAAGTTCCAGAACTGTCCACTCCTGCATTGTCCACCAGAGTCAGCGAATAGAACGCTGTGTTATAAAGCAAAATTTGGTCGAGCAGTGTGCTTCTGTCGGCATTTACGCTGGAGCTACTCAATTTTTGTTTTGCGGTCAGGTTGTTGACTAAATATTGGTAAGAGGTGTTACGGTAGGGGTCAATCAAGTTGTATCGGTTGCCAAGCGAGCCTATTACTACGCTGTTGCCAAAGGACAAATTAAGTTTTATAAGGAAAAGTTGGTTGTCTAGTTGGTTGCTTGCAACGCGCGCGTCCGTTAGCCCAAAAGTGTGAGTGCTGATTATCGACACGAACTTGGCCACTGCATCCGCTGTCATTTCTTCTATGTTGGTTTTGTTGGTGTAAGCAATGGAAGAGTTGACTATTATGTTTGCTTTTTCTGCGTTGGTAAGTTTGTTCATAAACTTTAAGTAAACGAATTTTTGCGAATATTTGTCCATAGGCACGGTAAGTTGCAACAGCGTTTTGTTGGTTGTAAACAAGTTATTTCCTTCTTGCTGTTTATAACTGAATGTGTTGTTGTTTTGATTTATGTTGTTGTTGATGTAGCGCGCGTCCAAGTTTGTGGCATAATCCTCTTCCGCCACTCCCATGCCCAGCGCAAACAAAATATCTTGCCCGATGCTTTCCGACATATCGATGATGGAATTTCTGTCCACATAAAACGCGTAGAAGCGAATTACTGTGTCTTTTTCCAAGTTTTCTTTTGCTACTAAATTTACTGTGCCGTCGGCGTTTAGATAGTCGGTGTAAACTCTTTTAAACACATACAATCCCTCGCGGGTGTAGGTGTAGGCACCTCTTTGTTCCTGATTTATTAAATTAGAGTAACTTCTTTGATAGTTGCCCTCAGTTTTGGAAAAGGAAAGAGGCAAACTTTCCCACTCAGTAGTGGTTGCGTTTAGGCTAAAAGGAAAAGTCGCTTTGGGTTCGCTCACCACTTCGCCGTCGAGGTTATAGTTATCATAATTTTTGTTGTCTATTATCTGAGTGATTGTTTTGTCTCCAAAGGTATACTTGATTTCGTAGTTGCCGTCTGACAATCTTTGAATGCTGTGCACTTCGTAGTTGTCGTAAAACGACGGATCGAAGGTATAGTATTTATATGAAACTTCTGTTTCGGGAATGGGGTAGGCAACGCTCTGTTGTTGTAGGTAACTAAAGTAGAGTTGGCTGCTAGAATAAACGCTGTTAGGTGTCAAATTCCTCACACCTAGGTTGTTAGTGGAAGTTAGTGTGTTGGAAGTGTTTATAAAGTTTCCAAACGCCAAGCCTTGAGATATGTCCAGATTCATCCAAAGGCTGTCTTCTGTCATGTTGAACAACTGGTCGATAATATTATAATCATATATCTTTTCGCCATAAAAACCGTATTTCCCCGGGTTTGCAAGAATCAATTGTTGAGCCGCAACAATGCGCGAGTCACTCGCTGGTGTGTCTTCAGGCACATCTGCCACAATTCTTGCAAGAGAAACTAACGACTGCGCCAAAATTGTGCCCGTTTGAGTGTTGTCGGTCATTGGTGTGAAGATGTGATAATATTCGTTATTGTCGGTGCTGTTGGTGTTGCGGTATTTAAAACTAACTTCACTAATCGGCAATAGCAAATAGTGTTTGGTCAGCGGAGTTTCGTCTAACAGCGTCAGTTCTTTGTCATTTTCAGTTAGATAATATTTGCCGCTTTCAATGTAGTAGGCAGGTTTGCCAATGTCGCTGATTTGCAAATTGTGTCGGGCATAGGCATCATTGAAGATGTCGGCATTGGTGTAGGTTTTAAGTTCCACAAAAGTGCCTGTCTCTGCCAGTTGCACAAAGCGTTTTAATAGCGCGCCCGAGTAGGAGGAGGGTTGCAAATAAACTTGTTTTAACAACATATTTAGAGGAGATGGTCGGTGGTTGACTTTGGAGCCATAAATATATTCCTCGTCGATTATGGTTTTGCTGTTGTCTTTGTCGTCCACTATTTCCACCGCTTTGTAGTTGCCCCAGTTTAGGCGAGTGGTGTCGGTTATGATGTTATAGTCGCTGATGATTTCGTCGTCACTGTCCACAAAATAGTTAGGTGTTGTTTTGTCGTAGATAACAAAGTATTGTTTTGTGTTGCCCGCGTTGTCGGTGGAGTAAAAAACATAGAGTGTGCTTTCACTCGTATTTATGGGAAAGACATTATTTAGAGATACTGCATCGCCCACTTCATTGTAGGTGTGGTTGTAGATATAGTCGTTCACAAATGGTTTGTCCACATTGAAATCATCTTGTCCATTAACAAAGTGCGAGGTGGTGATGGCGGTTAGATTTGCGTTGTTGCTGTTTTTGCCTGCAAGTAACAACTCTATTGCCTCATCAATGGATGCGTTAAAGGGCAGGGTCACATACTTTGTGGTAATTGCAGCACCACTACTTTTTTTGTTGTAGATGTAAGTGAACGGTTCGTTAATTAAATTTTTGGTGTTATTTTTAAACACATTGTTGCTGATTTTTTTGGTGGTGGCAGAAATGTCCACCAGTTTGATTTCGTTGCCCGCGATATCAACGGTGTCGATGATAAAGGAAAGCGACACAAACTGATTGCCCGCGCTTCCGTAATAAATCTGAATACCATAGACGCCACTACCCCAATAGCTTCCGCTGTTGTTGGTGGCAGTTATGATAAGTTGATAGGCGTAGCCCTCCACCTCGTAGGTAATGTTTTCGTTTTCTTCAATTTGTTTAACCAAGTTTGTGTTTTCAAAATCGCTGGGGTATAGCATGCGGTTAAACAAATCAATGGAGTTGGAATAAACTCTGATTTTTGGCACTTTTACCAAATTTTTGGAATTTGTGTGGGTATAGTAAACAATGTTTTGTAGATTGCCCGCCTCTCCTGCTTTGGGTGCGATGTCCTCGCCGTCGCTTGCTTTGAATGTGAAAATCTTTTCTGTTTCTCCTGATGTGTTTTCAACTGTAGACGCGTAATTTGGGCTTGCATTAACGCCCACACTCACACCGTCGTAGTTGGTTTTTGAAACATATGGCAAGATGTCATATTGGAAATAGGTGGTGGTGTTCCATGTGATGCGCACGGGCGAGTTGGTGTAGATATTATCGTCGATGGAAGTCCAGCGCTTATAAACAGTGTCGCTGTCTACCACCACTTCAGTTTGCTTTTGCACGCTGATTTGAGGAGGCGAGTTGTTGATGGCAAATGCAAACACCTGATAAAATTCTTTAGTATTGTCTTTGTAGCCCGAGTAGGTATAACGAATAACCACTTCGTAGTAACCTGTTTCTTTAGGCGCCGTGTCTTGGTCAAAATAACTTGTTCGCACAAGACTGCCCACTTCGATGTTGCCCTGACTGTCGTAGGTGTAGTTGTATCGATATATTCTCGAAAGTGGTACATTTGTGTTTGTGGAATACTGACTGTAGTAATCAAATGTCACAGGCGTCATGTTGGTTAGCGGAACTTTTTGTTTTGGTGTGCCCCCGCTGCCGCTTCCCACAAAGGAAAGTCCGCTGGTTAAATCGGTAATTGTGACTCCACTGGCTTTTAGCATAGATGTGAACTCGGAATAGGTTTGAGTTTCTTCATTTTTCAACTCGGTTTTTCCGTTTTTGTTGAAATATGCTTTTACGCCAAAAACATGCAGGTTGAAGCCGTTGTATCTGTATATGTGTTCATAATTTTTCTTAATATTTTTAGGACTAGTGAAAGTGGAAACAAAGTTTTCGCTGTTGACAGAGTTATAGCCCGAGTTGATGGTGTTGGGAACATTCACGCCACTTATACTGTGGCTGTTGGTTATGCTATAAGTTCCTAGTTCGGAAAACTCCACAAACCAGTTGAACGCAAAGATGTTCTTTCCTTTAGTGTGGTTTTGAGTTTCCATTATTGAGGCGGTGTTAAAAGTTATGTCTTCCTCTGTGGGATTCAAAATTTCGACGCCGTCCACACTAACTTCGCTCTCCTCGATTGAAAAACCAACAAAGTTGCTGTGGAACACTTCACTGTTTGAATCGATGTTTATCACTCTTATATCAAACAGAAGTGTGGTTTCTTGAGATACATATTTTGTGGAAGTGATGGCAGAAAAGTCGTTGGATAAAATTGTTTCAGGCGACAAAGTTGTAAAAATTAGCCCGTCTTTGTCGCCTTTGATGTTGTGATAGGTGGAAGTAAATGCAGTGTCAAAAGAAACTTCATGTTCGCCTGTTGGTAGTGAGGATAAATCAAGAGTAGTTTTTTCGTTAATGATTTCCAGCCTTTCAAACTCAATCAAGTCGCCCACTTCAGTATTAGTTTCGTGTTCGGGCGCGGTGGATTTATAGTGGTAGATAAAATATGTGGTGGTAGTTTTGTTTCCGTCCACTTCTTCCGTCACATAAATGTGAGTGGAAAGTTTGAACGCAAATGTGCCAAACACTGTGTTGAGATAATCGCGCTGAGCAATTCCGCTTGTCTTTATGCGGTAATTGTAGGTGTATTTATAAACCGCGGCGTAAGGCTCCACAGAGTCATCAATTTCCAGTTTTGCCGAGATGCGCGTGCGACTAATAATTTTGTCAAAAGTGTTTCCGTAAGCATATTCATCCAGCACCGCCGTTTCGGTTATCAAATTGTCCGACAGGTCATTTCGTTGAATTGTTCTAAACTGACTGCTATACGGCACCGACAAATGGTTATAGTTAAATGTGTAGTTCACGCTATATTTTGATGCGTCGTAAGCGTAAGTGGGATGGCTGTCGGTTTGGAAGTTGTAATAATATGTAAGATAGTCTAGTTGAGGAACCTTGCTTTCGTCCATAGCATCAAGGCTGGTGGTAAAGTCGGGATAGTCTTGATAGTCGGTGGAGGAAGAAAGGTATAGCGAGTAAGTAAATGTCATTTCAGGGCTGGTCACCAGTTGTTTTAATGCGCTGTCGTAGTAGGTGTGGTTGTATTTAAAAGTGAAGGTGTATAGCCCGTCGGAATAAACAACAGGCAGTTTGCTGTTTTCGTTGCGGTCTTGGCTGTTGTAGTATTCCAAATTGCTAAGGTCAATAAAGTCGTACCAAAAATGGTTGGTCACAGGTGTGCCATGAAAACTTTTAGTGTCCTGCACTACAGGGGAGTTGATGGCAATAAAAATTCCGCCCTCGCCGCCTGAACTGTAATAGTCGGAGGGATAATATTTGTTGGAAAGTTTAACGGTTACATCCAGCGACGAAAGCACGCGATTCATGCCGTTTGTTTCGTCGTTGACGCTCGGTTGCAGAATGTCGCCAAAACTCATATAAAGCGTTTCGATGTTGGTGGCAGGCGTGCTGCCATTTTCTATGCCTAAAGATTCAGCATAGTTGTCTAGTTGCACAAAAGCAAAGTTTTTGTTGATTGCAGTGTTTTTTGCGTGGTTTTCATAAACGGTGGAAAAAAGTTTTTCTTTTTCTCCGTCGATGTTTTCATCTTCTAAAAACAAATTGTTCAAGTCATCTGCTGCAAAATAGGTGGGTAAAAATGCTTTCGTTCCGTCATCAGTTTTTGCTTTTAGTTCATAGTTGTATTCTGAATAATCCTCGCCGTCGTGATTATAAATGGGATAGAAAAACTCGTCTTGTTTTTGGTAGCGGTTGTTATTATCAATCTCAATCAATTCGCCCAGCACCTCAACTGTGCCCTCATCAAGTTTTTCAAAGCGATTATTATAAAGGGGAATTATTCTGTCGATCTCGTCGATATGTAGTTTAACAAAATTGCCCGAACTGTCATCATCTCCGTTTGCGTTGCATCTATCATCTGTTGTGAATGGGTGAAATGCGTTTTCATATTTCACAAAAAAACCTGTGTCGACTAAAGTGTAGGACATTTCTTCAATGGAATAAAATTTGCTGTCGTATTCGAAATAGTCGCCGTTTTCATCGTAAACATAGTCGAAAAACTGCTGCATATTAAATCCATTTTCGTCACTGTGTGCCGCGATAAGATTGCCGTCGGTGTCCACAAAGGGGCTAGCGTTAATCAGGTTTGTTTTTGCCACAACAAAATCAATCCCCTGCACCAGCGCCGAACTTTGAGCAGCAAGCGGGTAGGGTGTGAGAGAGGAAATAACAATTATGCATGTTGTGCAAAATAGGGTCAGCAGGAAGTTAAGCGAATTTTTTTTGTTAAACATTTTGATTTTACGCATTGTTTTTTGTCTCCATTTTCCAAATTACATTCGTAGAAATAAGCAATATTTTGTAATGATTGTCCGACGAAATTTGTCATAATTTTGCATTATAATTTTATCATACATATATTTATTTAACAAATATTTTAACTAACATATGTTATATATTATATTTTGCAATAATACTGGAAAAATTATAAGTGTTTGTTTTTACGCAATAATAATTTTGGAAGTGGCTGATTTTAGCCTTATTTTCAAAACACTCCGAAAACTAGTGCAAAAAATCTAAAATCTTTTTTAAAATATTTGGAAATGTTTTTTAAGACTTTAGAATTTGGAAGATTATTTATTGACAGAATAGTTATTATGCTTTAAAATGTTAGTGATAAATAATTTCATTTCTTTTGGGGTTGTATGAAAAGGCGAACCAAACTATATGTGACTTTGATTTGTATGTTAATTTTAATTTCAGCAATGTTAGTGGGTGTTTGGGCGGCTTATTCCACGGCTCTTAATATTTCTGCCGGCACTGTTACTTTTAACACCGATGATGTTAAATGCAACTTCTATGGTTTTGTGCGAAACAACAACGATGAGGTCGACCAACTGGGTGACGACAGCAAGTTTTCCGACATCTACAATGAAAATGACCAATCTACCGATAAACAGTGGAAATTAAACAATATTTCCTTTAGGGGTGCTGGTGACGAAAACTCAATTGTGCTTAGGCTAGCAATTCAAAACTATGGCGAAAATAATGTGTATGTGAACAAGTTTATTGAGCCGGTTAGAACCAGTCCAAATGTGGAGTTTTACTATAGGCAGGCATGGGGTCAAAAACCTAACGATTTATATTGGGAAGCCGACCTTGATGACATGCAAAGTGAAAGTTACACCAACTGGTATGTGGATGAGACCGAAACGGATGATAAAAGCGAGATTTATCTTAACGGTGAAGACGAATATTTGCGACCTTTTGTGGAGTTAAAAAATGATGATGATGTTGTGACCTACACAGAGAGTTGGTGGTATCTTTTAGAGATTAGAATTGTGCTGGTTAATCCGCACATTAGTGTGTCGGGTCAGTCGATTGATTTTGTGCTGGAAGTGACCAATAAAAAATAGAAAATTCATTTGCTTTTTTAAGCAGTATGTTGTGTTGATAATAACTCTAAAACAGAGTTATTTTTCATGTAAAATTTATATTGTTTTTTAATGTAGAAGTTATATTG
>CAYJCT010000019.1:0-11633 GCA_964368745.1 uncultured Christensenella sp.
ATTTATAAAACATTTTTAGTTTTTTTTGTTTTTGTTTTTAGTTTTGAATATAACTTATAAAACATTTTTTCGTTTCTACGATTTCTTTTACTCTAATCTTTTTCCACCAAATTTTAAATTGCCACAACTATCAGATTATAAATTAAATCCCTATTAAAGAAACAAAAACACAAATCTGCATGTAAGCAATAAATTTGTGTTTTTCTTTTATTACTGTTTTGATTATTCCACAGTTTCATCCGATTGATTTTTTTTCTTATAACTTCTTCGCTCAATCCATTTTTGAATTTCCACAAATGGTATGATAAGAATCGCAAACCCAATTGAAATCAGGTATTCTATTGCCGTGATGCTCTCCACCCCAAAAAATCCTTGGAACAGCGGAACGAGAGTAACTCCCAGCACCAACACTGCACCCACAACAAATGACAAGTTCAAAAATTTGTTAGCAAACGGATTGCTCGCAAACAGCGATTCGCTGTTTTGTCGTAAGTTATAGGAATGAAATAGTTGAATAAAGCAAAGTGTGATAAACGCCATTGTAACCGCTTGAGCGTGGTTTTGCACACTGTCTTGAAGCACATAACTTGCAATAATGAAACAGCCCATTGTAAGCAGCGTTTGCATCATACCCTGAATCAAAATATTTCTGCCCGTCTCGCCTGCAAACAAACTGGAATTGTTTTTTCTGGGCGGTCTGTTCATGATGTCTCGCTCGCCTTTTTCTGTGCCTAGCGCCAATGCTGGCAACGAGTCGGTCACCAAATTTATCCATAGAATCATAACAGCAGTTAGAAATTCTATGCGTAAAAATATTGTTGTAATAAACACACAAAGCACTTCGGCAATGTTTGCCGACAACAAATACTGCACCGCTTTTTTGATGTTAGCGTAGGCTTTTCTGCCTTCTTCTACTGCCGCAATTATGGTTGCAAAATTGTCGTCGGTTAGAATAATGTCGGAAACTCCTTTGCTCACATCCGTTCCCGTGATACCCATGCCCACGCCAATGTCCGCAATTTTGATGGAAGGAGCATCGTTTACTCCATCACCCGTCATCGCCACAATTATGTTAAATGTTTTGTATGCTTTCACAATTCGCACTTTATTTTCAGGACTAACGCGTGCATACACTTTGTATTTTCGCAAGTCTTTAAAAAATTCTTCGTCGGTGAGTTTATCAAGTTCGGCTCCCGTAATTGCCAAGTCTCCCGATTTATAAATGCCAATTTGTTTGGCGATTGCAATTGCAGTGTCTAGGTGATCGCCCGTTATCATAACCGCGTCCATGCCCGCTTTTTTGCAGGTTTTCACAGCACCTTCCACTTCCTGACGCGGCGGATCAATCATACCCACCAACCCCACAAAAGTTAGGTCTTGCTCTAACTGCTCGTGCTCTAATTTTTCTTCCTTATACGCTAGCGCCAACACTCGAAGAGCGTTGGAACCCATGTTTCTGTTAGACTGTTTAATAACAGTTATGTCTTCATCAGTTATTTTTCTAACACTATCTTCCTCTAAAATAAACTTGCATCTATTTAATAGAACATCGAACGCGCCTTTCACATAAGCGATTTTTTTGCCATCGCGTTCATGCACAGTGCTCATAAGTTTTCGTTTGCTGTCAAAGGGAATTTCGTCCACTCTGGGCGAGGAAGATTTTAGTTCTTTAAGTTTCACCCCCGAGAGTTTTGCGTAAGCAGTGAGCGCCGTTTCGGTGGGGTCTCCCAGCAAATTGCCGTGAGAAATTATGGTGTCGTTGCAAAGCGCCAAGCCCCACACAAGTTCAGTTACGCTTTTGTCGTCGCTGCTTAGTTTTTCGTCATAGTGAGTGCCTTTTGAAATGGTGAAAAGTTGTTTCACTGTCATTTTATTTAATGTTAATGTTCCCGTTTTATCGGAGCAAATAACCTCGCATGCGCCCAGCGTTTCCACTGCCGGCAGGTTTCTCACAATTGCGTTTCGCTCACTCATTTTCTTAACTGAAAGCGCCAGCACGATTGTTACCACTGCAGGCAATCCTTCAGGAATTGCTGCCACCGCAATTGCCACCGCTGTCATAAAACTTTTCATAATGCTCTCAGCAAAAGAAACTCCTGCAGGTCGCGTAAGCACGGATGCCACAAATATAACACCTGCAATTATTAGCACCAAATAAGAGAGTACTTTTGCGGTTTTTTCCAACTGCACCTGCAGCGGAGTTTTGCTAGTTTTGCTTTCGTTTAGCATACCTGCAATTTTGCCCACCTCAGTGTTCATACCCACGCCCACAACCACGCCTGTGCCTCTGCCGTACGCCACAATACCCGAACTAAAGACCATGTTTTTTCTGTCTCCCAGCGGAGTGTCTTCCTTCAATATAACATTATGGTCCTTTTCGCTGGGCAACGATTCGCCCGTTAGCATCGCCTCTTCAATTTTTAGTGATGACGACGAAATAAGCCTTAAATCTGCAGGCACAATATCGCCCGCTTCTAACAGCACAATGTCGCCAATAACCAAATCTTCCGACTTAATGCGCTTAACCTCGCCCTCGCGCATAACTTTGGCGTAGGGTTTGTTCATGTTTTTAAGAGCCTCGAGCGCTTGGTTGGCTTTGCTTTCCTGAGCCAGCCCAATCACTGCGTTTAAAATTACAATAAGTAAAATCAGCCCACTTTCAAACAGTTCTCCATAATGCCCTTCAATTATTTTTATCACTGCAGAAATCACTGCTGCAGCAATTAGCACAATTATCATCATATCTTTTAACTGGTCGAAAAAACGCGACAGCAAACTTTTTCTCTTAACTTCGCTTAACTGATTTTTTCCATATCTAATAAGACGCGCTGCACTCTCCTGCTCCGACAAACCCTCAATGGATGTGTCTAGTTTTTTGTAAGATTGTTCAATGGATAAATTGTGATATGTTTTCATACACTTACCTTTTATTGTTTAATTTTATTTTTTGACACATAAATTTACGACTTCACCTTTCTATATATATATAATTATGGTAAATGTTAGGTTTTGTTGCAAACACATGTCTTATAGTAAAAAGTTTTTTGATTTTTGATATTTAAAAAAATATCAAAAAGTTTCAAGGCAAATTCTCTAGTCTATTTTCTTTAAGTTAGTATACCACCAACAAAACTCACGAGCAAATAAAATATAATTTTTTTGTTGCTTTTTAAAAACAAAAAAGATTGACATCTTTGCCAACCTTAAAAAAGACATTGTTTGTTAAAAATATTGTTAAAATCTATTACAAACTTTGTTTTTGAAATATAATTAATGCTGTTTGTTTTATAATACAATTTGATTTTGTCAATTGTGTGTATCTTTAAATCTGCTATTTTTTATGATGCCAACTAAACATGACACAAACTCTTCACAAAACAATTGTCGCCTTGCTAAATATATCATCTTTTTTCATAAGTTGTTAAATTAACAAATTTACATAGTTGCCAAGTGGATGATAAATGTTATACCCAGCCCCAAAACGCATGCCGAAACACCGATTATGCCAAATACCAAACCCGTAACAGCAAGAGAGCCGTGTTCTGATTTTAGATGCAACGAACTTAGAATTATTGAAACAATAGACATCGCCATGCCCACAATAGACATCCAGCCAAAAAATGCCAAAAATGTTCCAAACACACCTAAAATAACACTCGTAAGTGAAAAGGCTAAACTTTTGTTTTTCATAACGCCCTCCAAGATATTTCCATAATAATTATATTATATGCAAATTTATTAGTCAAATAATTTATTTACTAATAAATTTATTAATTTGTTTATATAATTGCATCTTTTTTTCATTTGTTGCATAGTGAAACTCGTCAATTTGTCCAGTTTAATCTCGCCAATTATTTTTAAACACAACTACCACCATTTCACAATCAAGTTGATAATTTTATGTTTAACATATATGGTTTTAACAATGGTTTTGTCACTAAATAAATCTGCAAACTCAGATACCACAACATTTACAATTTCTTCCTCACTTGCCTCCGATGCCACCACCACTTTGCCTTTCATCTTACCGTTTATCTGCACAGGAATTTCCACACTGTCTGTTACAAGCGCTGCCTCATCCCAAGTTGGCCACGATGCATCGTCGAGCGAGCCAAATCCACAAATCTCAAACAGTTCGTTTGCAATGTGTGGCGCAAACGGACTAATCAAAGTTATCAGCGTGCTGTAAACATCGGCAGAAACTCTTTTTAATCTATATATTTCATTAACCAAAATGATAATAGCGGAAACCGCAGTGTTGAACTTTAGTGCGTCAATGTCTTGCGTCACTTTTTTAATTGTTTGGTGAAGTAAACTAAACAACGGTGAATTTTTTTCGTCTTCTTCCACCAAAAACTCACGAGCGTTCCAAATTCTTGTTAATACTTTGTTACACGCCTTAACGCCATCGTCGTTCCAGTTCACCGTTTCCTGATAATCGCCAATAAACATTTCCCATAGTCTTAAAGAATCTGCGCCATACTCTGCCACCACATCTCTAGGGTCCACTACATTTCCTAAACTTTTTGACATCTTCACGCCATTCGAGCCCAGAATCAGACCTTGTGAAACTCTCTTTTTAAACGGTTCACTTGACGGCACCAACCCCATGTCGAAAAGCGCTTTCATCCAAAACCGCGCATACATCAAATGGCGAGTGGTGTGTTCATTTCCGCCGTTATATATCTCCACAGGCAACCACGCTTTCAGCGACTCAACACTAGCAAATTCCTTATCATTTTTGGGATCGCAATATCTCAAAAAATACCAACTCGACCCTGCCCAGCCCGGCATAGTATCGGTTTCTCTACGAGCGTACCCACCGCATTTTGGGCAGGTGGTGTTTACCCACTCTTCCACTGCAGACAGCGGACTCTCGCCATCCCGCGTGGGTTCATAACTGTCCACTTCTGGCAACATCAGCGGCAAATCAGATTCGGGAAGTGGCACATGTCCGCAACTCTGGCAATGCACAATTGGAATAGGCTCGCCCCAATATCTTTGGCGAGAAAAAACCCAGTCGCGCATTTTGAAATTTATTTTTTTCTCGGCAACGCCTTTTTTGACAAGCATTGAAGTAATGCTTTCTTTTGCCTCCCACACAGTTTGCCCCGAAAACTCGCCCGAGTTTACAAGACGCGCGTTTGCTGGTAAATAGTCTTCTTTTACATAAGCGCTCTTTGAAATATCTCCGCCACTGATAACTTCCACAATGTCAATTCCATATTTTTCTGCAAATTCGTAATCGCGCTCGTCGTGGGCAGGCACTGCCATAACTGCGCCCGTGCCGTAGCCAGCCAGCACAAAATCGCCAATGTAAATGTCAACCTCTGCGTTATTCACAGGATTTATTGCCGTGACTCCATCCAGTTTGCAACCGCTTTTTTCTTTAATCAACTCACGGCGCTCAAACTCACTTTTTTTGGATGTTGCCGCAATGTAGGCGTTCACATCCGCCACATTGCTAATATATTTTTTTAACTCTGCCACAATTGGACTTTCAGGCGCCAGCACCATAAAGGTTATACCAAAAATGGTTTCAATGCAAGTGGTAAAAATTCGAAACGAGCCACCTTGCTTTATGGCAAACTCCACTTCCACGCCCTCACTTTTGCCTATCCAATTTTTTTGCGACAACTTAATGTGCTCCAAATAATCGGTCTGCTCCAAATCATCTTCCAGCCTTTCAGCATAGTCGGTCATCTTAAGCAACCACTGAGATTTTGGTTTTTGCACCACATCGCGCTTGCACTGACAACACTTTCCGTTCTCTGTTTCTTCGTTTGCCAACACACCGCACTCGCTGCACCAGTTCACCATCATCTCGCCCTTGTATGCCAGTCCATTTTTAAAAAACTGCAAAAACAACCACTGTGTCCATTTGAAATAATTGGGATCACTTGTGGAAATAAACCTGTCCCAATCAAAAGACAACCCAATAGTTTTTAACTGCTCCACAAATGTTTTGGTGTTGCGCTCCACAATTTCTTGTGGCAACTTTTTTTCTCTTATCGCCGTTCGTTCCGCCTCCAACCCAAACGCATCGATACCCATGGGAAAAAGAACATTTTTGCCCTGCAACCTTTTTTGGCGCGCCACAATATCGAACGCGGTGTAACTGCGGATGTGCCCCACATGCAAACCCTTGCCCGACGGATAGGGAAACTCTATTAAAATATAGGCGTTCTCTTTGTCATGATGAATATTTTCAACAGAAAAACTTTTCTTTTCTTCCCAGACTTTCTGCCATTTGTTTTCGATTTTTATGTGATTGTATGTTTGCATAATTCCCTCTCGATTAAATAATTACAGTGTATTTTTAAAAATGTTCACACCACTATTTTGTCACTTTTATTTATTTAACTTTATGAAAACAATTTTATATTAAAACGAAAAACTTTTCAAGTAATTTGGTGCTTGCTTTCCGCTATATTCACGCTTTTTGGCCAAACAATAGGTTTGAAATTGGTTTTTCCACTTAAAACTCTAAGAATGGAGACAAAAGTATATAAATGATCGGCATGCTCCAAATCTATTGACAAGCAATGCTGATGTGATAAAATAATGATACTATGAAATAACTTGCGAGTATTACAGCAAGGAAAAGAAAAACTAAAGAAAAGGCAGATAAAAATGATAGACCTACACTTACACACATCATATTCCGACGGAAAAGACAGCGTAAAGGAATTGCTGACAAAATGCGAAGACATTGGGCTGGAAACCATTTCCATTACCGACCACGACAATTGCTCGGCATACAAAGAACTTCAAAACAAGGAAACACGCGCGCTGTTTAGCGGAAACATAATAGCAGGGGTGGAGTTTGCCACCACCTATAAAGGCAGACTGATTGAACTGTTGGCTTATGGTTGCAACATGGAAAATATAGACGCGTTTTTAAATGAGTATTACTGCACGCAAAACCTAATAAAATCACGCATTTTGCAACGCGAAATGCTGTTGGAAAACGCAAGTCGCTTAGGGCTTGTGTTTGATGAAAACGCGTTGCCAGCACTGGACGATAGCATCTTGACAGCATCTTCCTTGCAACTTAGACAATTGGATTACGACAAGATGTTTTATAGAGAATTCATTCAGCATCCCGAAAACTTTAGCAAGACCTACGAAAATATTTTCAGTTCTTACGGCGAGTTTTTCCGCATTGGTCTTACCAATCCCGACAGTTGTTTTTTTGTGGACAAAAAGATTTTTCATCCACACATTAAAGACATTCTTGGCCTTGTGCACGCAAACGGTGGCAAAGTGTTTTTGGCACACGCTGCAAAATATAGTTTTCCTTCTATGGAAAACTTTGTAAACGATTTATTAGACGAACATTCCCTAGACGGAGTGGAGTGTTTTTACTCTTCATTTTCTCAAGAACAATCGAACGCGCTTGTGCGTATTGTAGAGGAAAGAGACTTGCTTATGTCGGGCGGTAGCGACTATCACGGACATTCCAGACCCCACTATAAACTGGGAGTGGGGCAAGATAATTTAAACATCTCCCACGACATCTTGACAGATTGGAACATTGATATGAATTATGAACCACAAATCAGCATGACTACTTAGCAATCAAAAAAATCTTTCCTGTTGATTTTTAGTCAAAAAAAATAAAAGAACTTCTCGCCCGTCAATAATTTAGATAGGTTAAAAATTATAGACTTAATAATTATAGATTTATTAAGCATAGGTTTATTAAGCATAGGTTTATTAATTTTAAAGTTATTAATTTTAAGGTTATTAATTAAATCTTTAAACAAATTGGTCCGCTACTCGTCACAACCCAAAAAAGGAGCATTATGATAGATTTGCATCTACACACCGCCCACTCGGACGGACAACATAGCACAAAAGAAGTGCTAACAAAACTGGTGGAAAAAAACATCACTCACTTTTCCATAACCGACCACGACTGTGTGAACGATTTCCTTGAAATCCAAAGTAGCGATGAATTGAAAACTATGATTTTAAACAACAATTTGCGCTACTATTCGGGCGCAGAATTCACTTGCGACCATAAGGGAAAAAAGATGCATATTTTAGGCTATGGCATTGATGCGCAAAACGAAAAAATAGCACAAATAATTGAAGAGAGCAAGTTCAAAAGCAAACACAAACTTGAGTCTTTGCTACAACATTTGGAAACAAATTTTGATATTAGGTTGCCCCAAGACGCGATTTTGCGACTGCAAAAAAAAGAAATTGTTAAGCGCCCTCACATCGCACATGAACTGGTGTTGCTGGGCTACGAGAAGGATGTAACAAGCGCCGTTCGAAAATATTTAAAAACAAAACTCGGTAATCGCGTGGACGCAAGCATTGTGATTGACGCCATAACGAGTGCTGGCGGAATTGCAGTTTGGGCGCATTCGCTAGGTGGCGTGGATGAACCTCGAGAACCCATAGAAAGCGTAAAAACTCATCTGCCACAATTAATTGAGTACGGTCTCAATGGGCTGGAATGCTATTATTCGCTATACAACCGCCATGAGAGAACAGCACTTGTTGACCTTGCAAGTGAACATAATCTCATAATTAGCGGAGGGAGTGATTTTCATGGAAAAACCATAAAACCCGTTAAAATCGGTGATTTGTCCTCGGACAACTCTCACGAAAACGCACAAATAACACTGCTAAAAGTCATCAAACCTATAAGTTTATAAAAATTTGCACCACAAGATTATAAAGCAATTTTTAAGGAGTGTTAAAAATGGATATAAAAATAAAGACGGACACGCATAATTTCAAATTTAGAACATGCGGAATAATTGTAGAAAATGAAAAAATTTTGGTAATGAAACTAAAGTCGGCTAATTATTTTCATTTTCCCGGCGGACATGTGGAAATGGATGAGGATTCCAAAACTGCCGTTTGCCGTGAAATTAAAGAAGAAGTTGGGTGCGATGTTGTGGTAAATAATTTATTTTGAATTAATGAAAATTTTTACAGCGACGCTCAAAAAAAATATCACGCCATTGAATTTTATTATTTATTAACCATTAAAGAAAAGTTGCCTTCTTCCGACTGGGAAATAATTGAGCAAGACAAAGGCGAAATGAAAAATTTGACTTTTAAATGGGTGGAAAAAAATCAGTTAAACGATTTGGATGTTAGACCTGTAAATGTTAAAAACTTGATACTAAATTCCTCCTTGCATTCTTTTCATCACCTCATAAAAAGAGACAAATAACAATTAAAATATTCAAATTTGTTTCTCGGACATTTTAGTAGCGTAAAACAAGCCCGCTCAAATTCAGTTAAAAAAACAAAACCGTTAAAACTTAGTTAAAAAAAACATATTAGATTATCAATTTTCTAATATGTTTTTTTCTTTTAATTAAAATGTTTTTAAATATCTGACACAGCAAACCCACTTTTGTTGTTGCACTTTTTGTCATACTTTTTGTCGCACTATCTTTGCAGTATTTGCATTTCAACACTTTCTTTATCGTGTCTGTGCCGTACTTTTTTTCGTACTTTTTTCCGTACTTTTTTCCGTACTTTTTTCCGTACTTTTTTCCGTACTTTTTGTCGCACTTTCTTGGCTGTACTTTTCCCAAATTTTCGTTGCCACATTGATTTTGCCAAACAGTTTTAAATACACAAATTGTGATATAAAAAATTAAATATTATTAATTAAACTGTGCAAACGAAATGGTAATGTCGCTGTCAATTAAATATGTGAAATGAACATTCTTGCCCTCCATCTTCACACCGTCGAGGTCATACTCATAATCATAAACTTCGTAGTCTTTGCATGTCAAAATCTCATCGTTTGCATTTTTAACAATCAATGCCAAATTCATTTCGTCCGCAAACGCGTCGTAAACTTCCATATCGTAAAAATACAAATAAATAGATGTCTCTGGCAATAAATATTTCTCTTCGGCATATTCAAAAGGCAAAAACACATCATAGCCAACAACAATGTTGTCAATGTTTGCATCGTCAACAGAATGTGAGTATATTTTCTCAATTTCGGAAATGTCAGCGATAATTTTCTCATTATTTTCAAAATAACACAATCCCAACTTGGTTATTTTTACTTCAAAGTCTTGCAGTGGCGGTGTAATTGTAAATACAACTTTGCGCCTAGTCGCACCTTGTTCAGTCACTTCATCATCGAAAGATTTTCTCCACTGCACACCTTCAATAATTTCCCCGCTGTGTTTATCATAAAAAGAAAGTTCTACATCATTAAAATCATATTCATATTCTCTGCCATTCTCTTTTAAAACTGCGTAGTTTTCGTATGCGTCATGATAATACGACACATTTAGTTGCAACTCATCATCAAAACCAAAAGACTTCCATCCAAAAATTTCGTTAGCACCTTCCCACTCGGCAGAAAGTTGAGAGTAGCACACACTAGGCGAGTCTGCTTGCATAATTTTTTCAAAAGTCGACTCAGAATCCATGCTTAATGCAGCATAAATATTTCCAGTTGCACCGCCCAGATTGAATGTTACTTCGCCATTTGCACCCTTTTCTCCATTGTTGTATTGCACTACAAGATTAAGTTGTGCAAGTGTTAATCGGTTAGGTAAATTATAATATGGGGAATTTTCATACACAAACTGTTTGTATCTATAATATGAATAATACGCATTTTCACTACCAGATATCTCCACAGGTCCGTCTTTGTAATAATAGATTCTATCAGGAACCTCGTGGCGTGAACTTATTGGCGCAATTTTTATAATCACAGAGTCTTGGTTGCTATATTCCACCAATTTTTTCATTTGATTGGTTTCGTTAACCATTTCTTCGCCGTTAATGGTTACCTTAAACTTGTTCAAATTTTCTGAAGTAGAGTGGAAACTTACCACTGGCTTAATCTCTTCAATTCCCGAAACAATATAGCCAATTTCATGCGGTAAACTATCTATTTTTGCAACAAAGGTTCTGTCGGAAGGTTTTTCCAACTCTACTGAAATAGGAAAATACATGCTAAATTCTTCCATGCCCTGCATTTCCTCTTCAATCGCCGCCTTTATCTCATCTTCCGTTCTGTCGTCATTCTTTTCCAGTTCGTCTTCTAGTCTATCACTTCTATAATCTTCCATGGAATCAATAATGGTACTTCTTTCTTGTGCGGTTAAAGAAAATACACTATTGTGATAAATTTCCAGAGTAAAGCCGTCCCCTTCTTTCTCCGCCCAATTTTCCTTTAACATAAAAGAAATTTCATAGTTTTCTCCTACGGCAAAGTGAGAAGAGTCGCCCACTTCTTTAACATGGTCAGACTGCGATGTCGAAACCCAAAAAGTGAAGCCCTCATTTGTTGCCGCGTCGGTTTGGTTTACCACTGCAACATAAGTATACTTGTCGTCGGCACACGAACATGAGGAGAAAAACATTGCTCCCACAATCATCATAGCCACCAAAACTAAAAACCTTTTTTTCATAATTCAGCGTTCCTTTAATACTTATTTGATGCTTTTTCAATGCTTGTTTAATGTTTTTTTAATCCTTTTTTAATACTTATCAATACTTATTTAATGTTTTTTTAATATTGTTTTATTATTTATTGAGAGTTTAGTTAATAAGGATTTTAGTATTTATTAAATATTTATTAAATATTTATTTGTGACAACTTTTATTATAGCGTTATGTTTTAGAAT
>CAYJCT010000020.1:0-11265 GCA_964368745.1 uncultured Christensenella sp.
TTGTAAAATTTAATACAAATAGATGATAACACTCTTAAAAAAAATACGCAAAGAAAAACCACAACTTTTATAATTTTTCTTAAAACTCTCTCAAATAAGACAAATTAAACAAATGATTTTTCCCTTGTTTTTATAAACTGGATGGGCTATTTATCACATTCAAACAAACAAAAAGCGGAATATTTACTGATTTTTCACGCGACCTCTTCACATCCACAAATATTACAACACATTGATAATAATTTTAGTTAGCCTAACTAACTATTATTTTTATAGAAAATTTCAAAAGTGCATTTTTTCAATTTTAAAAAACTTTTAACAATTTATTGTAATTTTAGAAAAATAGAAGTATAATGAAAATGTAAGGTGTATTTATCTTAAAGAAACCAAAAAACACTATTGGAGTGTAGCCAAGCGGTAAGGCAATCGACTCTGACTCGATCATTCGAGGGTTCAAATCCTTCCACTCCAGCCAATACATAAAAGCAGTTATCAATCTTTCTATAAAATTTCAAGTTGAAAAAATATGACACGATGGCTTGCTAAGCTTTTAAGCGAAATATAATTGTGAAAAATAAAAAAATTTTAGGAGAATATTATGACTAAAAAAACTTACACAAAAGTTGCAGGCATCATAAACACCATTATGTATGCGCTGATGGTTGTCGGCTCAATTGCACTGATTTTTTCAAGTTTTGCACTTTTTTCAGGAACTACAAACGCAATAGAAGGAACGCATCCGCTTGTTGCCATTTTTGGAGCGTTGGGATTTATCTTGGCAATCATTGGCATCGTAATAGGAATTGTTCTATTAATTGTTTCCATAATATTCTTGATTTTGTCGACACGTCTAATTAGAATTTCTGGTTTTAACGACGACAGATATAACCGTAAACGCGGTGGCATTATTGTGTATTTGATTTTTATTATATTTCAAGTCCTATCGCTTGGCGGCGGCGCGCTTAGTTTACTTTTAGAATCAGGCGATGCTCTTTCTGTCATTGGGCTGATTCCAGTGGCGCTGCTAACACTTTCCACCGTGTTTATCATAGTGGACCTATCAAGAGTTAAACGATTTAAAAGTGAGGGCGAAGCACTTCCCTCCACCTATGGCGTTCCAACCGATGAAACATAAAAGTTTATAACAACTACTAAAAAACATTTTTTATTTAACTCAAAATTTAATTGCAATTATAAGACTATTTACAATAAAAATACTTTACATAATAAAATAATTCAAAACAACTAAATCATTTCATAATAAAATTTTTTTTAAAATAAGGCATTATGGAACATTGCAAGCAAAAAAATAAAACATAAGAAAAAGATGAGAAGAAAGAAAAGATATGAGAAGAGATAAGATAAATTATTATTTAGATATAGCAGAAACTGTGTTGCAAAGATGCACCTGTTTGCGACGACATTGGGGCGCAGTTATTGTTAAAAACGATGAAATAATATCCACTGGTTATGCCGGCGCGCCACGAGGTAGAAAAAACTGCAGCGACATCGGCAGTTGTATAAGAGAAAAACAAAACGTGCCACGAGGCACAAGATATGAACTATGCCGCAGCGTACACGCAGAAGCCAACGCCATCATAAGCGCATCGAGAGACAAACTGCTAGGCAGCACTATGTATATGGTAGGAATTGAGGCAAACAGCAGAGATTATGTTGCAAAATCGTCTAGTTGCTCTATGTGCAAAAGGCTAATTATAAACGCAGGCATTGAAAAAGTTGTGGTTCGCGACGACAAAGAAAACTATAGAACAATAGACGTGAACGAGTGGATAGAAAACGATGATTCGATTGCAGGCGTTGAGGGTTATTAAAAATCAGTACGGCGGTCAAAAATAATAGAAGTTTTGAAACGCGCCAAACAAATAATATCAACAAAAACGGAGTAAACTTTTTTAGTTACTCCGTTTTTTTGTTATTAAATATTATGCAATTTTTCAATTTCAAGTTTTTTATTATTTATTTTTTATTATTTGTTTTTTATTATTAATTTTTTATTTTTTATATCTCAATTCTCTAGCCGTGAAAATAATTACAGACTTTCCAGCAAAAACTTTTTGTAAAGTTCCACACCGGGCTGATCGAAAGGATACTGATTAAGTAAATAACTTCCCACCGCTGCCGACAACATCATAGTGTAGCAAAATTTGCCCAAACTTTTTTCATTTAAACTACCCAACTCCCAAATAATTGATGGGCAATCGCCCTCAAGGTGCGCTTTTGCAACCATATTTAGCGCCACATCATTTGCATGGTTTAGCGAAATATTGCTTGCAACAATATCCGTTTTGCTTTTGTAACTAAGCACCGTTTCAAAGGTTTGTGGATAACCATCTTGCAAAAATTGTCCCAGTGAGTGCAAGTTTGTGGTGTTGGCATTTACAATGGGCAAAACACCCTCTTTGTTTTTGCCTTGTGTCTCTGCAAAAAGTTGCTGATACCACTTTGCCAAATATTCAAGTTTGCCCTCATAAAAAGTTACCGCTTCCACCCTTTTGCCTTTTTTATAAAGAATGTCGCGAATGCACGCATAATCAGCCGCCATCTGAAAAACATCGTCATCCAACTTAACTTGAGAAAGCAGCAAATCAATATCGCACCCAAAATGCGCCAGCGGCAACAACCCCGCAACTGAAAACAGCGAATATCTGCCACCGATATTTTCGGGAATATGCAAGAATGCGGAACCTTGATTTTTAGCCACTTGTCGCATTTTCTCACTTGATGAACTGATAATGATGCGCTCATAACTGTTGCCATATTTTTCCTGCATTTTTGCCGTGATTGCACTCAGTGCCAAATTAGGTTCCAGCGTTCCTCCCGACTTAGAAACAAAGTTCACAAAACAATCGTGATTGTCCATAAAGTCAAGCAGGTCTTTTAAATATTCCGCCGACATATTAAACCCTGCGAACTGAACGCGATTATTGCTCTTTAAAAAATATCCGCTAAACGCATCGGTCAACGCCTTTGCGCCAAGAAATGATCCACCCACGCCAATCACAATCAACACCGAGCCTGCCATTTTTTGTGCCAAGTGCTTAATTGCAAGCAGGTCTTGTTCAGAGACGGTGGTGTCTTTATCTAACCAATCCAACATACTCTCTTTTTTTTGCATGGTCTTTTTGATGGATGAGAGTTTTTCTCCATACGATGCCATTTCACTCTCACTCACAAAATTTCCTGTTGCGCGCGACTTATCTAGTAACATAGTTTTCTCCCTTGTTAAAGTTTCTTTTTTATAAAAATTTCCCTACTCGCCCACATAAACGGTTATTTGCTTGCGCTTGCGGTCGTCAACTAGTTTTATGTTTTTAATAGGTTTGCCATCCTGCACAATTTTAGATTTTTTAGCAAACAACACTTGAATGCTGTATTTAGTTCTTTTAAACATATAGTCAAAACTAAAACTTTTCCATTCTCTAACTTTAGGCTCCACCAGCAAAATATTGCCCTGTTTTTTTATGCCCAAAATGTCTTCCATTCCCACTTTAAAAAACCATGCTGCGCTGCCAGTGTACCACGTCCAACCGCCACGCCCCTCGTTGCCTTCATTAGAATAAATGTCGGCTGCAATAACATACGGCTCGGTTTTATAAACGTTCACACTTTCCTTTATCAGCGTGCGGTTTATGGGATTAATCATTTGATAAATGCGATAAGCAAACTCTCCTCGCCCTGCCTTTAATAGCGCCTGCACATACCACGCCACCGCGTGAGTATACTGCCCGCCGTTTTCACGAATGCCTTTAGGATAATCCATAATATAACCCGGGTAGTCGGAAGAATATTTAAAAGGCGGTGTCAACAATTTTACTATCTTGTTGTCAAGGTCAACCAAGTGTTTTTCCACAGCATTCATCACACTTTCTGTTCTGTCGGCATTTGCCACATCGGTAAGCACCGCAAAACTTTGTGATATCAAGTCAATCTTGCACTCCTCGCTCTCTACCGATCCCACTTTGGCTCCGTTGTCGAAAAAGGCACGCAAATAATATGTTTCATCCCATCCGTCTTTATTTAAACTATAATATAATTCGTTGCGTTTATCAACAAATTTTTGGCAATCTAAATTTTTGTTATGCACTTTTGTTAGCGACACAAACCTGCCCAGCATATCATAAAGGAAAAATCCTAACCACACACTCTCGCCCGTGCCTCTGATTCCTATTTTATTCATACCGTCGTTCCAGTCTCCGCCGCCCATTTTTGGCAACCCATGCACTCCGAAATCATTGATAGCATTTTCCATAATTATCAAAATGTGTTCAAACAGCGGTTTGGTGTAATTGGTATAGTGATAAACCATTCCGCGACTGTCTTCACGAGAACCCAGCGCCTCGCCTTTGATGAAGGGCAACTGCTCATCCAAAATGGTGAAATCTCCCGTTTTGTTCACATACTCACTCACGGCGTAAATCAGCCAAAGCGCATCGTCTTTGTATCTGCTTCTTAACCCAAACCTGCTCGAACTCAACCACCAATGCAGCACGTCGCCTTTTTCAAACTGATGACGCGCGTTTATTAGTATCTGATTTTTAGTAACTTCTGGGAACAGCGAACAAATGTTAACGCTATCTTGCAACTGGTCTCTAAAACCATACGCACCGCTCACTTGATAGAAGCCTGCCCGCGCCAGTATTCTTGATGCAATTGCCTGATACAAATACCACCCGTTTAACACATAGTTTAAACTGTTGTCAGGCGTGTGCACCTGCACCACTCCAAGAGTGGTTTGCCAGTGTGCCTTCACACTTTCCAGTTCTTTTTTGCAACTTTCCACACTACTATATTTTTTAACAAGTGTTGCAACTTCCGCACTTGTTTTTCCAGATCCCAAAACAAAGCAAACCTGCCTTTCTTCCTCTGGAGAAAGTGTCAATGCTACCTTCACACTCTTGCTAATTAGGTTGTCGGTTTCAACTGAAACTATAGGCTCACTTGACGACACGAACACAAGTTTGTCGGCATAGTTTTTGTTATACACATTTTTTATTGTCATCATATTTTGCTCTTTGTCCCACGATGCGTAAAGAAAGCGTGCAGAGTTATCTGCAGCGCTGCCTAGCACTGCATCCAACGCATAACATAATTTAACATTTTTAGTTGAAGTTGATGTGTTTTTTATGCTGAATGAATATATTTTTGCGCTGTCACTCTTTGCCACAAACTGTGTTTGCGACTGTTCAAAATCTTTGGTTTTGGAAACGAAATTGGAATAACCAAATCCGTGAGTGGTAACGCTTGGCAAAAACATTTCATTGTTCACAAACAATTTTTCTGACGGCGCGTGGTCTAAAATGTCGTTCGTCCAAGCCGACAGTTTATATTCTTGGCTGTTGTAAGCGTAGGTAAACCCGCCGCCTCTGCTGGTTACAATGGAGCCAAAATGTGCATTTGAAAGCACGTTTATCCACGGAGTTGGAGTGTCTTTTAATATCACGTACTCTTTGCCGCTGTTCAAAAATCCGCCGTAGCCATTATACTTTTCCAGTTTGGCAACGTTGTAGTCAATCTTTACATTTTTCTGCACAACAATTGGTGCATACACACTTTTTGCTACCATTCTATCAATGAGTTGCTCCACACTCTCTTCCAGTGAAATGTTTTTCACAGCATCAATACTGATTTTTGAAACCAGTGACATAAGCGCTTTTTCTTCGGAAGAAATAACCGAGCCATTAAGCAAATGCACCTCTCCCGGACTAGATGCAAAGGACGATGCGGAATTTATTCTATACACCTCTAAGTCCACTTCCTTTTTAATAAAGTTAGTGTATTTTGGCGTTTCGTCGTTGATAATCACAATGTCGAGATAAATGTTTTTGGACTTGAAATATTCAAACGCTTTAAGCATTTCTTTAACCACACCAAACGCGCCGATATCTTTTAAGTTAACGCACATAATTGGTCGGTCGCCCGAGATTCCATATTTCCACAAAGTGTCTTGAAACAGTTTGTTTTTAGATAGCATTTCCACAAAATGCGGTGATTTTATTTCCTCGCCTTTTCTAAAGATTATGTTAAGCATTGAGTTAAACACCCGCATTTGCATACCGCTAAGATTTAGTAATTTGTTGTTAATCATATTGGAGATGCTGCTCACTTCAAACGCTTTTTCAATTTTTACGTGAGTGTTGTATGCGTTGGCAATATCTACCACTTGCTCTTTGCTGGTGCCGAATGCGTTTATCAAATAGATTGTTTCACTTGCCCCTTTTGGCAAAATAATTTTGTTTCTCATACTCATAACCGCATCAATAGGAGTGGAGCCCGAAGACGAAAGTCGGCCGCTTAAAGCTTCAGGTTGTTGCAAACTTTTGGAACTGCCAAAAAACTTGCTTCTGCTTGTTTCGTATTCCGCATCGCTAGACGAGAATTTTGTGCTAAACAATTTGTGGAGCAAATAATAGTTGCTAGGATTATCTTTTAAATCCCTTTTCATAATAAGCGCGTTTACAGACGAGTCGTATTCAGACGTCACAAACAGTCCGTGATAGGTTCTGTGAGTGATATCGTTTTGATTCATTGTTATAATAGGTTCCATAAAAGATGTCAGTTCCAGCATTTTGTCTTTTTTGGAATTGTTTTTCAGCGTTATTTTTCTAATTTCCGCCGGATGAGTTTTGGTTACAGCAATTTCTGTGGTGGTAATCACATCGTTTTCAGTTAACACATACTTAATTTTGTCGGATGCAAACACAACCTCATACTTTTCTGGTTCTTTGTTAACGGGCGCAAATGTGTTCGACCAAACCTTGCCCGTTTTAGTGTCTTTAATAAATAGGAAAGTGCCCTGATCGCTTGTGTCCGTTTCGCGATAACGATTTAGTTGAACGTTTTTAAATTTGCTAAAATTCTGCCCTTTGTCGTTAAGCACAACAGAGTATTGATTGTTGGAAAGCACTGCCACTTCGCGAGTATCGCCAAGTTTGCTGAAAGCACGAATGTCGTTTTCCATTTCTTCTTTGCGATAATTGAACTTTTTGAACTTTTCAATTTTGATGTCGATGGCAGGTCGCATCTGGATTTTTTCTTTGGCCAAAATTTCATAGGCTTGCACGTGAGGATTTGCTGAAAAATAGTTTTGAATTAATCCATCGCACAAATAGTTGGAAAGAGTGGCAAGCACCATTCCCTGATGATGCGCAAAAAACGCAAAAATTGGTCGCGAGGTTGTGGTATCAAACGATTCGTAGTAGCCATATTTTCCTAGCATTCCCATACTTTTAAACTTTCGCAAGTTGTTGTAAACTGCTTTTGGATTGTCCTTTAGCGACATTAAAGAAGAATAGGGCGAAACCACAATTCTAGGATTTATATCTTCCTGCATTCTCAAATATGACACAGAAAAGGACTTATATTTATAGTTTATTCCGTCGTCTAATTCATCGTAAGCGCACTCCGAAATTCCCCACGGCATATTCTTGTCTATTTCTTCCATATATTTTTTCTGCACAAAAACGGCAAAATCACAACTCTCGTCAATAAGAGTGTTTTCATAGGTTTTCATAAAAATAACAGGCATATAATACTCAAACATCGAGCCCGCCCACGATGCTAAACCTTTTCGGTTTTTAAATTTGGTCAGCGTTTTATCAAGAGAAAACCAGTGCTTCACTGGCACATCCCCTTTGGCAATTGCCACAAAACTAGTAAGTCTGCTCTCACTTGCAAAGTTGTTGTAGTTATAAACACTTTTGTCGCCTTCCATAGTGTTGTAGCCCACGGAAAACACATGGGACTTAGTGTAAAGTCGCGAAAAGTCAGTGTTCACAATCATACTTGCAATTTGGTCTGCAAACTCGTGCTCGTTTTCCTCTTTCAAAAATTCTTTAAGCACAATCAAACTTGCCACAAAGTTTCCGCTGTCCACTGTGGACACAAACTGCGGATACATCGCCTCCAGCGTTTTAACGTTATACCAGTTGTAGAGATGTCCGTTCCACTTTGCCAGTTTGTCAACTGTGTTCATCACCCCTTTCAAATAATAAATCGCTTTTTTTCTGTCGATAAAATTAAACTTGTATGCGCTGATTATTGCAATAAGTGAAAAGCCAATGTCGGTAGCACTGGTTTTGATGTCTGATTTGTATTCGCGGTTGTTCTGATAATTGTCAGGCACTAAAAACTTAAATTTGTCGTTTAAATGGTCTTCAAAAAATCTCCACGTGCGCTGCGCCAACTGCTTCAACTCGTCGATTTCTTTGCCGTTTAAATCTTCCAGCGAACTCTTTTGGTCTTGACTAATAGCAAACATAACAAAAGGCGCGCTCAAAAACATCGCGTTAATTATGGTGGACACTAACAGCATATCTTTATTGAAAACCGCCACCAGTGCCGATAGCACAACTGCCACCAAAATGTTAGGAAGAAAGTTTTTGATGTAGGTTTGCAGATTGTTTTTCACAACCTTTTCCGCCTCTTCGGCAGTCAGCCAATTAAGCAGTCGCTTTTTTGAAATTTTCATACGGAACAATGCTTTAAAAAAAGCATTTGCATACATATTCATTTTATAAGGAATGGTAATAAAGGTTACAAGCGAGCCTAAAATGATGGCTCTAAAACCCAAAATCAGACTTTTGTAGGGTTTGAGTTTGTGCTTTTTTTCTTTGGTAAATCGATATTTCAACTTTTCATTCAAATAGAAAAACACAGGCAACATTATCACAAGCAATATGAACCCAAGCCACAACCATGAATATTTTTGCCCTTCAAACAACGCGTAAACTAATATGGCAAACAGCGAAAAATCGAGAAACATTCTGCGGATGTTATCAAATATTTTAAACTTGCCAATAGTAGACACAGGATTTTTTTCTCTTTCGCCGTTTTCGGTTTTCACACTGCCAAAAAGCCACGGGCTAATTTGCGTGTCTCCCCTTGCCCAGCGATGATGCCTGCTCATGTCGGTTAAGAATTTGGACGGAAAATTGTCCACAATTTCCACGTCAGAAATAAATCCGCTGCGCAAATAATTACCTTCCAGCAAATCGTGGCTAAGAATCAAACTTAACGGAAACCTGCCTTCCAGCACTTTTTGAAACACTTTTAAATCATATATGCCCTTGCCCATAAAACTGCCCTCGGCAAAAACATCTTGATAAAAGTTTGATAAAATTGGGTTATAAGTGTCGAATCCGCCCAGCCCGCCAAACAGTTGCACATAGGTGGATTTATTGGACGATTCAATGTCCACACTGATTTTTGGCTGCATAATGGCGTAGCCTTTTGTAACAATATTCTTTTGTTCATCCACCACAGGCGCGTTTAGCGGATGCGTCATTGTGGACACAATTTTTGACGCCGAATCAATAATTAGTTGCGTGTCGGCATCAAGCGTAATAACATATTTAATTTGAGCGCGAAGAGAGTGCAGGTTTTCTGCATTTATAAAAATCTTTTTTTCTTTCTCGCTCATTTTCCTAAGCAATAATTTGTTGAAATGAAGCAGACCACCGCGCTTTCGTTCGTATCCTAAAAATGCGTTTTCGCTTTTGTGAAAAACTCTTTTTCTAAACACAAAATAAAACAACTCTTTGCCGTATTTTTTGTTTAGTTGCTCACATTTTTGCAATCCGTACTCGCAAATGGATTTGTCAACATCGAGTTCCAGTGTGCTGCTTTCGCACGCGTCGCCCAGTAGAGAAAAGTATAGGTTTTCAGTTTTGTTTGCCAAATAATATTTTTCCAACTGCTCATACATGGCGTCTATTTTTTTTGTATCTTTCACAATTGTAGGCACCACCACCATGGTTTTGCACTTGTTGGGAATGCCTTTGCTAAAATCCATTTTTGGTAGCGGCTGAGGTCGATAAATGCGCGACATGATTTTGTTCATGATTTGTTGCACCAACTCGCTCATGGGAATCAGTAGCAATAAAAACATCACTGGCACATATTTTGAAAACAAAAATGCAACCGCAAAACTAAGCAGCACGGTAAGAGATGTCACAACACTCACATACACACGGCTTCTGCTTTTGTAATTGGGTGTCTTAAAAAGATAAAAACCAATGTGGGTTTTTTCCTGTTTTCCCCGCTGCGTTAAATCGATTGCCAGTTGATGCTGCGATGTCTTTTTCTTTTTTGCCAACTTTATGATTTTTAGCCTGTAGGTTTGTTTTGTGGAAACGCTCATACCCGCATAATCGGCATCTTTGCAAAGCACTTTTTCCGTTAAACTCGCGTCCTTTATCAGTGTTTCCATTTTAAGTTTGTTGATGAGTTTTAAGATATTAAACAAGTTTACAACAAGCAAATGTTCCTTTACCCTGTCGTTGTGAACATTGTTTATCACACTTTTTAGTGGTGTTTTATTAACTTGAAGCACGCGGTTTATCTCTTCAAAAATACGCTTTGAACTCACGCCCGTTTTGTTTAGTTCGTAATATAGATTTTCGATGTAATCAGGGCGAGTTGCCACAGCAGAAAGTGAAATAAAATCACTTAACTGCGACGACGAAATTTCTGCTTCATTCAGCGACCGAACATCGTTTGTAGCCTGCAACCTTTCTTGCAATTTTATGTTTTGTCGCCTGCAAAGATTGGCAATTTTTTCCACCGTTATAATTGTCATAATAGGAGCAATCAGCGAAAACTCCTCATAGCAAAGTGGTTTTGCAAACCTTTGCTGATATTTTAAAATGTTTCTGATTAGTGGCTTGTATTCTATTTTATAGTCATACTGCTTAAAAATTTGTTGCATCATCTTAAAAAGTTTGTCGCCATACTTTTTCATGTTCGACCTGTTTTCTCTGGTAGAAAAAAATTCTTCCAAATTGTTTTTCTTTTCAATAATGCTAAAATAGTTGTCCACCAACCATTCGTTTACAATGCCCACATACCCGCTGTCTTTTATAACCTTTATTAAAAATGAGTAATGCTTGCTTATGATTTTGACATTGTCTCTGAATTTGTAATAGTTTCTAATCATATTATTTAGTGTCCTTAAAAATAGTTTTTTATCATCACTACCAAATATAATATCACAGATTTGACACAAATTAACATAAAAATCAAAATTGGGCATAAAAAACCCGCCAAAATCGCCTAAATAAATCAAAATATTGCACCTAAGCCAGCGCACAAAAAATTCGTCAAAAAACATAGATTTTTATGTTTTTTTTGTTTTTTTATTCCATTTTTTTGCTAAATTTTTTTTATTTTTTTTCTGGATTGTCTTTCGCATTTTTTATTTTTCTTTCTAGATTTTTATGCATTTTTTATTTTTATTTGCTAGATTTC
>CAYJCT010000021.1:0-11183 GCA_964368745.1 uncultured Christensenella sp.
GGATTGTGCACAAAAAATCTGAAATCGTAAACTCCACTGTGGGCGAAACAATTCGTGGAATTAAAGATATCAAAACGCTTAACTGCGAAAATGCAATTCTAAATAAAATAGCGGCCGAGCAAAAAGAATATAATGCGGCCGATAATCGCGAATGGTATGTGGGAGTTTTTTTGGTGCATTTGGCAGAGTTTGTGCAAACGATTTTCGACTTTGTATTCATCGCGCTTTCTGCATATCTCATCATGCAACAATCGCTGAGCGCAGCAGTTTTCTACACCATTTATATCTACAAAGGCAACATAATGTCATTTGCCAACACGCTGGGAGAAATGCAGCGCTATTTAAAAGAAGCCGAACTTTGCGCTTTTCGAGTATTTGAGTTGCAAAACCCCAATGTTTTCGGACAGGAAGTTTTTGGAGACAAAACAATTGAAGACTTTGCTGGCAAGGTGGAATTTAGGGATGTGTCATTTGCTTACGACAAAAAAAATCCTGTGCTACAAAACATCAACTTTGTAATTGAACCCAACCAAACGGTATCGTTTGTGGGAGAAAGCGGTTGCGGAAAATCCACCATAATAAATTTGCTGAGCAAACTCTACGACATAAACAGTGGCGAAGTGCTACTAGACGGAGTAAACCTAAACGAATTATCTCGCGATTTTTTAAAAAACAACATTGCAGTGATAACACAACTTCCTTACATATTCAACATTTCCATAAGACAAAACTTTCAATTGGTGAAGTCGGACGCCACAGAGGAAGACATGATTTCTGTTTGTAGAAAGGCAGGGTTAACAACCTTTATAAAAAACCTGTCGGACGGACTTGACACCGTTGTGGGCGAAGGCGGAGGAATGGTGAGCGGCGGACAACGCCAGCGACTAAGCATTGCTCGCGCACTGCTGACGGACTGTAAAATAATGGTGTTCGACGAATCCACCAGCGCGCTTGATAATAAATCGCAAAGTCAAATTATGAAAACAATTAATAAGTTGAAAAACGAAAAGACAATAATAATTATTGCGCACCGCTTAAACACTATTGAACACTGTGACAAGTTGTTTATGCTGGGCGAGGGTCGCGTGTTAGCTGAGGGCACGCACAATTATCTGCTGGAAAATAGCAAAGAATATCAAGACCTTTACTTTAAAGAACAAGAAGAGTTCAGCGAGTGATTTTCTATTAAACCATTTATTGTTTGGAAAATAATATTTCATTGCTAAACAATTTTATTAGACCAATTAATATAACAAATGCGAAAAAATCAAACTAGCAAAGTGACAAATAATATTTTTTGCAATTGACTAATAAAAGTCATTAAAAAATCATGCAATTCTCATTTTTGATATTGACAGCCAACACGCCTTGTGTTACTATGAAATTACAATAAAAAAAGGTGGAAAACAGCATTTATGGAAGAAAAATTTGACGCACAAGCACACGAAGAGAAAGGGCAGGAAATTGAAAGAGAAGTTATTAAATACATCGACCAAAAAATAAAGCAAAACTATGCCGAGGTTGTTAGCGGCGTATCACCCATCGGAAATCTTGCACAAACTGCACGGTTTGTAAAAGACGAAATGGAAAAACAAGATGCATTGGAACGCAAGTTCGAAAACAAAGACAATGACCGTGATCGTGATAGAAATCGTGACCGTGACCGTGACAGCGATTTGGATTTTTGTGGCAGAGACGGCAGGGATTTTTAACAATAAACCGTTGCAAACATAGCGGTTTATAATAAGATAGTTTCTTTTTAAATTTTTTACACTTAAACATTTTCAATGATTCAACGCATTTTGCATTGAGTCATTTTTTATCTAATTTTTATAACTTTTTGAAATTTTCTTTTTCGCCAGTAATAGCCCCCACAAGCATCTACATACTAATTTTTTGTGTAATCCCCACTCTTTAATTCATCAAATAAAATTTTTATCAATAACCTAAAATAAGTTATCAACACAAAATAACTTTACAATTCGCATACATTTATTTTTAAATTAGCACGCATTTATTTTATAGTTTGCACACAACAACTTTTTAATTTTAACAGATCTGCTTTTTAATTTTCACGCAAAAACTTTTTAATTTTCACGCATTGACTTTGTAAATTTCTCAGATTTACTTTTTAATTTGTATACAACAACTTTTTAATTTACACACAATAACTTTTTAATTTTCGTAACATATTGTATAATTATTTAAGTCACATACGGCTTACTCTGGATGTTTGCCACTCGTTCATCTCACAAATTCGTTCGGGTCAGTGATTTCATCACTGCTTCCGAGATGATTTATCGCATCCGTTTTACTCTTACTGCACCCTACAAAAAAATAGTTATTATATTATAAAAAGAGGTATTTTATGGAATTAGAATTTGACAGTCAAATTTTGCAAACTGACTACAAAGCCATTGCGCGCTATGTTCTCTACACGGCTCGAAAAGCAATAACAATTATTAGCATAATAATGCTAGCGGTCTTAATTTATTGTTACTATCCTTATGGATGGATGGGGCTTGCAATAGTTGCCGTTATTTTTTGCATCTATCTTTTTATAATGAAAACAATTCAGACTGTGGCAATGAAAAAAATGTTGGCACCGCAACTGTCAAAAATCTCTCACACCCGTGTGGAACTAAACTCAGACGAGATGATTCTTTCTGACATCGACAATAGCGGAAACACATCAACATCTTCTACCACAAAAGTTAGCAACTTTATAAAAGTTGTAGAAACCGACCAATTTGTTTTTTTGCATGTTTCAAATCAACTTTTCAATATTATAAAAAAATCACCAAAAATGTCCACAAGCGACAGGCAATTACTCAGCCAAATCTTAAAAACATATAGTAAAGACTATAAAGATATCACCAAAAAAACTACAACATAAATTGTAGTGATGACAAAATGTCAATATTCAAAAAAGCATGGGAGGGCTAAATATGGATTATGAATACGGCTATGGCGCCTTAGAGGATCAGCTTATCTCATTATTCTGTTCTGGCGCGCCGGACTTCACTGTTGCTGAAAACATCATATCTCAAGGCGCCGATCTAAATGCTGTTGGCAAATACCCAGATGAAAATATGTTATCTGAAATAATATCTGGTTACTGCTGGTCTGAGTATGAAAATGAAAACGACAACGAGGAGTGCGACAACTGTCAAGAAAATCGCGATCTAAATCACAGTCGCGGGGAGACTATGGTCAAGATTATTCGTTTCTTTCTTGATCACGGCTTTGATGTCCAAAAGAAAAATGGGCGTTACGGTGCCCAATGTTTATGGGCGCTTGTCCTTTCGTCTTTTGACACTCAAATAATTGAAGCAACAAAGGTGCTATTTGATGCTGGTGCAAAAAATATGAGTATTGGCGAAAGCGATGACGAGGATGAAACACCTTGGGATTTTATTGGAACCGAAGGAAGTTACCAGGATACTTGCTGCCATGATCATCACCTTGGAAACATTTATGAAGCAGTATATCAGATGTACCTTGCCGTTGATGAGGGACGGCCTTATAACAAAATTGAAAGTTACGAGGCTGCTTTAGGCAAACGCATTGTCCGTGTTTGTGCTGAAAAACCAGCAGCAGGTGATGTTTTCTTTGATATGAATTTAATAACATCTCAGCATAAAAATTGCTATCGCCAAACTCTCTATTTTATGTTTGATTGCGGCGCTCTGATTACTACTCAATACGCAGAGATTTGGGTTGATTCTAATTTACCCAACACTGCACTGGTAGATGTTTCTGAAAGATTTTCCAGCCTTGTGGGCAGCACAATTAAACGAATTACTTTTGACCATAATGAAGTTTTTAAAGAAAATACACGATACGGACAACCAGTCACCATCATGGAGATGGATAACGGTGTTAAAGCCCGCTTCAGTATTAATTTCGGAGAGGTAGAGGAGGCGGATCGCGTGGCCTACTACTGTTTAATGAAAGAATAGGTTTAAAATCCGTATAAACCTTGATTTAGAAAAGCAAAATCTCAGGTGGGAGGTGAATCAATTGAATAAAAAATTGTATATTCAAGCAATTGTGAAATATCTATTAGGTATAATACTGTTTTCTCTTTTGCTGTTTGTTCCAGCAGGAACGATTAATTATTGGAATGCGTGGCTGCTAATCGGCGTTCTGTTTATTCCGATGCTTATTGTCGGAATAATTTTGGCAATCAAGAATCCAGAACTTTTGCGAAAGAGACTTAATGCGAAAGAGAAAGAAGCAGAACAAAAAAGTGTAATACTATTTGGCTCTTTGATGTTTGTAAGTGGTCTTGTTGTTGCGGGTTTGGATTACCGCTATCAATGGCTTGTTCTGCCCAAATGGCTGGTTTTAGCGTCGACAGCACTATTCTTATTTGCATATCTACTTTATGCAGAGGTATTGCGTGAGAATACATATTTGTCGAGGACAATAGAAGTTCAGGAAAATCAAAAGGTTGTAGATACAGGTCTGTACGGAATTGTAAGGCACCCAATGTATACTTCCACAATATTGCTATTTTTGTCTATGCCTTTGGTGCTTGGTTCATTCTTTTCGTTTATTATTTTTTTAATATACCCTGTCATTACGGTTAAGAGAATCAGAAACGAAGAAAAAATATTAGAAAAAGGTTTAGAAGGATATTCCGAATATAAAAAGCGCATAAAGTATAGACTGGTTCCATTTATCTGGTGATATTATTATCGGTTTTGTCTTTGTAATGTGGATTTTTGAAAGGTTTTTCATTGGGAGGAAGTGTGTGGAAATTAGGCAATACAGTAAAGCGGATGAAACTCTACTTTTTGATTTGCTCATCGATGAGGGAGACGACTGGATTGATTATCACGGGCTGGTTGGTCGCAGTAAATATGTAAAGGCACTTGAATCAAGCATCACATATATCGCTTTTGATAAAAACATTGTGTGCGGTTATGCGCGCTGTCGTGAAGACAATGGTTTTGGTGTTTATATATATGATTTGCTCGTAAAAAAAACACATCGTGGAATGCAAATCGGTAAAACTCTTATAGAGTGTGTGTTCAAAGACTTTCCGCATCAACCGATTTATGTGATGAGCGATGTCGACGCGTATTACGAAAAACTTGGATATCGCAGAGCGGGGTCAATATTTGAAGTTAAAACAAAATGAGTTTAGACACCCTACATTGTAATTAGTAGAGCGCCTTTTATGTTTAACCCTTATTCATTTACATCTATAGTCAAAACAGATTTGAATTCCACAATGAATTTGCCTGCGTAAACGATAATTTTATCAATCAGCCTCCGGGCAATGTGGCAAATTTATATAACTAATTATATAACACAACCTAAAAAAGAAAATCACACCAAAAGGAGAAGACAAATGACAAGTAAATATATTGTTGAAGGCATGACTTGTGCGGGCTGCGCTGCTGGCGTTGAGCAATCGGTTGCAAAATTAGACGGAGTGACTAGCGCGTTAGTTAATCTGGTGGAAAAAACACTTGTTGTGGAAAGCAAAAAAGATATTTCCGCCGCTGTTGTGCAACAAATAAATGCTATGGGTTTTAGAGCAAAGCACATAGAGAGGGAAGAAAATGCAAAAATAGAAATTTCAAACAACCTAAAAAATAAACACTTAAAACTCAAAAAAAATCTTATAATATCTCTAGTTCTACTGATTCCTCTTATGTATGTTGCCATGCACCACATGATAGGGTTGCCACTATTTTCATTTTTAGTAGGAGCCGAAAATGCGATCACAATTGCACTTTTTCAACTGGCGCTAACCCTGCCAATTATGTGGGTAAATCGAAATTATTTTATTTCTGGTTTTGTAAAACTTTTCAAAAGAAAACCCAACATGGACTCTTTGGTGGCGATTGGAACAACTGCTTCATTTCTATTTAGCACAATATCTTTAATTCAAATCATCATTCATCACAGCAGCGGAAACACTGCCCTATTGGAAGCTTTTTTGCACAACCTCTATTTTGAAGGCACCGCAACAATTCTAACACTCATCACTTTGGGAAAATTTTTGGAATCGGCCTCCAAGAACAAAACTCGTTTTGCAATTGAAAAGTTGATCGCTCTCTCCCCCGACACTGTAACAATTTTTGTGAACAATACTTTAAAAGAAATAAGCACAAAAGATGTTTCAGTGGGCGACATAATTTTCGTTCGCCCCGGCGAGCAAATCGGAATAGACGGCGTTGTGGTGGACGGCAGCAGTTATGTGGACGAATCAGCAATAACGGGAGAAAGTATGCCTGTGTTTAAAGAGCCGGGCAGCGCAATTGTTTCTGCATCCATAAACAAAAGTGGCGCATTCTATTTTAGGGCAGAAAAAGTGGGCAGCGACACCACCATTGCAAAAATTATTTCGCTTGTTGAAGTTGCGTCATCCTCCAAAGCGCCCATATCAAAATTGGCAGATAGAATCAGCGGAATTTTTGTGCCTATCGTGCTTGCGATATCATTTATCACTGCGCTTGTATGGATTATGATTGGCGACTATTCCATGGCATTTTCTTCCGCAGTTTCAGTGCTAGTAATCTCTTGTCCTTGCGCGCTGGGGCTGGCAACTCCGCTTGCCATAATGGTGGGAACGGGGCTGGGAGCCGAGCACGGAATATTAATTAAGTCGGCAGAAGCGCTGGAAATTGCACATACTGTGGACACGGTTATTTTCGACAAAACAGGAACTATCACTGAGGGCAACCCAGCTGTCACCGACATCGTTTCCTACAGTATTTCTGAAAGCGAACTTTTGCAAATTGCATCCTCGCTGGAGCACGCATCCACACACCCCATTGCTCGCGCAATTGTAACGCATGCAAAAGAAAAATCCCTTTCGCAAAAGAAGGTAAAAAACTTTTTGTCGGTGGATGGTAAAGGCGTGGAGGGCGAAATTGGAAACAAGAAATATTTTATCGGCAACGACAAATATTTAAACGAACACTCTTTAGAAATTGTGTGTTATGACGCTGCTTTTGACGCTCTGCAACAGGCAGGAAAAACTGTTGTTATTGTGTTTGATGAAAAAAATATTGTGGGTCTTATTGCCGTTAGCGACAAAATAAAATCCACCAGCGCTCAAGCAATTGCACAGTTTAAAAAACTGCGGCTCGACACTTGGCTAATAACGGGCGATAACATTAAGTCGGCAAATTATGTTAAAGAACAAGTGGGTATTGCAAATGTGGTGGCATCTTGTTCACCTGAAGACAAAGAAAAATATGTGCGACAACTTCAACTTGCAGGCAAGGTGGTAGCATTCATGGGAGACGGAATTAACGACGCACCCGCACTCACTAAAGCAGATGTGGGCATCGCCATTGGTAGCGGCACAGATATTGCAATCGAATCAGCCGACATCGTGCTGGTAAAAAACGATTTACTCGACGCAGTAACCGCCATAGCACTGAGCAAAAAAACCATAACAAACATTAAACAAAATTTGTTTTGGGCTTTTTTCTATAATGTGACTTTTATCCCCATTGCGGCGGGTGCATTTTTCCACTTGTTAGGATTAAAACTAAACCCCATGATTGCCGCTCTTGCAATGAGCGCAAGTTCGCTTTTTGTGGTGCTAAACTCGCTGAGACTTAAATTTTTTAAAGGCAACTTAAAAAACTAAGAATAAGAACTTTTATAAATGCAACTTAAAAAACTAACTATAATAAAAGTTTGAAAAAGATATTGAAATTTTTTGAAAAAAATTATGAAAAAATATTACATAAAAAACATTCATGAAACAACATTCATTAAACAATATTCATGAAACAATATTCATGAAACAACATTCATTAAACAAATTTATGAAACAAATTATGGAAAAAGAATCAATGGTTTAAAAAACAATTTATATACAATTTCAAAATTTATTTAAACACTATAAATCTGTTTTCTTTTGCGTCAAACTCTTTGATTTCAGCACTGCTTTCGATTTTTCCAAATGGCATTTGTGCAATCAGGCGATAGTTTTTTGGCACATCCCAAGCGGCTGCAACCTCTTCATCAATCAGCGGATTATAGTGTTGCAAACTTGCACCCACACCAATTTCTGCCAGCGCACTCCAAACGCAGACTTGCGCAATTCCGTTGCCTTGTTCTGCCCAAACGGGAAAGGAAGCAGCATAAAGCGGAAACTTTTCTTGCAATGATTTGGTCAAATCGTCGTCTTCAAAAAACAGTACCGTGCCTGCTGCACGAGCAAAAGAATCAATCTTATCTTCAGTTCTAGAAAACGCAACCGCGGGCACAATTGCTCGCAGTTTTTCTTTTGTGATATCCCACAACTTTTGATGATGCGTGCCAAATAGCACCACAACTTTTGCACTTTGAATGTTAAACGCACTCGGCGCTTGCTTTAGTGCCTCATAAACCACATTCTCGATTTCTTCAAAACTTTGATTTATTTTATTAGACAAATCATAAATTGATCGCCTTGTTTTTAATACTTCTAAAAATTCACTTTTCATAAATTTTCCAACCTTTTTTTATTTTTTATTTTTATATACCTTAAATTTAATTTTTATAACACAGATTCTCTTTTACTACACAGCAAATTTTGTTTTTTAAGCGATAAATATTATTACTTTTCCCAACTAAAAAAATCTGCCAATGTTATTCTTCAATTAAACTTACGCCATTCATTTCGCTTGGCTTATCAATTGCTAAAATATCTAACACAGTGGGCGCAATGTCTGCCAACTTTCCACCCTCTTTTAGAGTTTTTCCCACATAGTCTTTTCCACACACCACAAACATAACGCGGTTGGTTGTGTGGCTGGTGCAGGGAGAGCCGTCTGCATTTACAATTTCTTCTATGTTGCCGTGGTCCGCCGTCACAATTGCAACACCGCCGTGCTTGATTGTTGCATCCACAATTTTTTTGGCTGATGCATCTACCGTGGCAACCGCAATACTGCACGCATCCTTATCGGCAGTATGCCCCACCATGTCGGCATTTGCAAGATTCACAACCACCAGTTTATACTCTTTTTTTTCAATTTGAGAAACCGCAAAATCCGCTATTTTTTCCGCCTGCATAACGGGCGCTGTTGCAAACGAAGCCACCTTGTCGGACACAAACAACTGCCTGTCTTCCCCCGTGAAAGGCACTTCTAGTGTGCCGTTCAAATAGTAAGTCACATGAGCATATTTGGTGGTTTCTGCAACCTTCAACTGCTTATATCCCTGTTTTGAAACCACTTCACTAAGCGTGTTTCTAAGCGTGTCTTGCTCAAAAGCATGCTCCACATTTTTGAATTCTTTGTTTATTTGAATGGGCGTTAAAATTTTTAAGTTTTTAAAATTTTTCACTTCAAATTTGTCAAATCCCTCCACCGAAATCGCTTCCAAGATTTGTCGAGGACGGTCTTTGCGATAGTTAAAAAATATTAATGCATCGTTGTCGCCAAGGCGCGCAGACTCTCCAATTATAACAGGCGTCAAGAACTCATCACTCAACCCCTCGTCATACATTTTTTGAATTGCCTCCACCGCACCACTCTCTTTTCTGCCAACTCCAAACACAAGCGCGTCATAAAACTCTTTGTTGCGAGTATAATTTTGTTCTCTGTCCATAGAATAAAACCTGCCGCAAACGGTTGCCACTCTGCCCAGTTTTTCTTCTTCTAAAAAAGTTACAAGTTTTTTGGTGTGTTCAATTCCTTCATAAATTCCCGTATCTCTGCCGTCGGTGAATACATGCACAAACACTTTTTTTACGCCTGACCTTTTGGCCATTTCTAAAAACGCATAGAGGTGATTTGTCATGCTGTGCACCCCGCCATCCGACAACAACCCCATGATGTGCAAATCGGAATTATGGTCTATAACATGTTGCATCGCGCTTATAATTTTTTCATTTTGAAAAAAAGAACCCGACGCAATTTCCCTGTTTATTCTAAGAACTTCTTGCAGTACCACGCGCCCCGAACCAATGTTAGTGTGCCCCACTTCGCTGTCGCCCGCTTGTCCTTCAATTTTTCCCACAGCCTCGCCACTAGCGTCAATTTTTGTGTAGGGATAGGTTTGTTTTATATAATCCAAAAATGGAGTGGGCGTTAGTTTCACGGGATTATTTTCACTAGATTCCCTCTCTCCAACGCCATCCAAAATCAACAATGTACAAAATTTCATATATCTACCTGCTTTTTATTTTTATATAAATATGATATACTAATTTCAGAAATATCAAAAGCAAATTAATAACAAGTTTTGTCACCTGCAAAAAAAATCTGCAAGTGAAAATCCAAATTTGTATAAGAAAAAAAACATAAAATTGTTTTTAAAAGTTGAGAAATTTATGGATAGAAAAATAAAAATCGTAAAAAATGGACCTTATATTGTTAGCGGAAATATTCCACTGATTGAAGAGAAAATCACACTTGTGGACAATGAGTACAAAATTGTTAAAACAAAAGATTTTGAAGTGGGTGCAACCTATGCACTATGCCGCTGCGGGCAAAGCGCAAACATGCCATTTTGTGACGGTGCGCACGAAAAGTGCAAATTTAGCGCCACTCAAAAAAGCATTGATGACAAATTTTTTGATTATGCAAAAATTTATGACGGACATAACATCACTCTTTACGACATGGAAAAACTCTGCTCGTTCGCGCGTGTTTGTCACTCTAATATGGGCGATATTTGGGACTTAGCAATTGATGACGACGATGAAGAAAACTTGAAAAAAGCCATCGAACTTGCATGGGCATGCCCTAGTGGTAGGCTGATAGTTTACGACAAAAAACTAAAAAAGATTATTGAACCAAAACTAAACCCCACCCTTTCCATTCTGCAAGACAGTACCAGAAAATGCAGCGGGCCAATTTGCGTTAAAGGCAACATTGAAATTGTCAACGACGATGACCGAGTGTTTGAAAAACGCAATCGAGTAAACCTTTGCCGATGCGGAAAAACTAGTAACTCCCCTTTTTGCGACGCTACCCATTATCCCATCGACTTTAAAAACGGATATGACATGGACTAAGTGATATAGCGCAAAAATTGTTTTTGTCATTTTGATTAATTTTTAAATTTTTCTTACATTGTATGAATAAAATGCTATCTTATTTGTTGACCAAACGATAAAGAAAATATACTATTCAATTAAATATATATTTGATAAAAAAATCCTGCATCTAAAATGTAGGATTTTTTAACTTTTTAATACCTTTTCTATATATTAT
>CAYJCT010000022.1:0-11161 GCA_964368745.1 uncultured Christensenella sp.
TCCTAATAGAATCTTATTTAATCATAAGTTTATCATGTCGTAAAAAAGCAATAAATTTTCGAAAACAACTGCTTCTTTAAAGTTTCTAATATCAAGTCCAACCATCTTTTTAATTTTATCGAGCCTATAAATCAAAGTGTTTCTATGCATAAAAGATTTTTTGCTGGTGGTGGAAATGTTCAAATTATAGTCAAAAAAAGCATGAGCGGTGGCAACAAGTTCGGTGTCTTTAAAAAGTTTTATAACAGGCGCTTTCTTATACAAATTTCTATACCTTTCAAACAGAGAGGTTTCGCAATTGTTAAAAATATTTTTGCTGGAAAAAAGATCGATGCATTCCTGCCGAATTTCAAGCGTCAACTTGGAATTTTCTTTATTCAAAACTATTCCTCCTCGTTTGTTAACAATGACCCATAATCTAAAACATAAGTAGTGTAGTTAAAAGTTTCACGCACCAACTTCGACGCCGTCATAACAATAGCTGCAGACTGATTGCTTCTTATCAACTTTTTAAGCAAAGTTGCAATTTCTTTGTTTTGCGCATCGCTAAACCTTTCAAAAAGGTCATCCACAATAAACAGTTCAATTTTTCGCAAACTAAGCCTTGCAATAGCCAATTTTAACTTGTCGAAATCAGACAAATTTTTAACTTTTTCATTTTTTAACAAACTCAAAGAATATTCATAAAGAGCATTATTTACAGCAACATCTCTTGCATTTTTATCAAACGCACGAATTTTTAGCACATATTCCAAATTTTCCAACACAGTTTTATTATTTAAAAAAATTGGTTGAAAGGGAAGATATCCAAGAAAAACATCTTTTTTAAAATTAATTTCAGAAACGGGAATTTCTTTGATGAAAATTTTGCCTTTTGTGGGCTTTTCTAAACCCAAAATAAGTCGGGTGAGTGAACTTTTGCCGCTGTCTTTAGAGCCAAAAATAGTCAGTTGCTTAGACATTGGCAATTCAAAATTGATGTCATTTAAAGTGTTATAATCTTTTGTGTACGCAAGATACACGCCCTGAACTTTAATCATACCCTCTCACTTTTTTACTATAAATATATAATATCAAAAAAAACCAAAAACTTCAAATCTTTTATCAATTAAAATGCGCCAAGTTTTAACAAGTTTTTTAATACTTAAAACAACTTTTTATTAAATGTAAAATTATGTGTACAAAAAACATCCGACATTAAAAATTGTCGGATGTAGTAAACAATATAACTTACAAATATTTAATTTCAAAACATAAAATTTTTAACTTTTAATACCACAAAAGCCACGCACAAAAAACTGCTATGGAAGCAATTGCTTTAGCGTTTAATAAGTAACTTCAATCACACCAAAGTTGCCATCATTTCTCTTGTAAAGCACATTAACAAAGCCACTTTGAGCGTTTAAGAAAATATAGAAAGAGTGACCCAACGCTTCCAAATTAAATTTAGCATCTTCAAGTGTTAGAGGAACAAGTTCAAACTTTTTCGTTTTAACAACCTTGCTGGTTTCAAGCAACGGCATTTCAGTTAGATATTCCAGTTCAAACGCCTCTTTTAGAGGCTTGGTTTTGTTTTTATTAACATTTTTTATGATTTGTTTTTCAATTTTAGGTAGTGCAACATCAATGTTGTTATACATATTATCACTTGTTACTTCACTTCGAATATAGGTGTTGTCAAGCACTAGTGTTAATTCCAGCCTCTCATCATTGCCGAATTTTAAACAATTTACTTTAACATCAACTTCTTTTGGGAAATATTTATTTAGTTTATTTATTTTTTTTTCTAAAATATCTTTAAATTTGTCCGATATTTTATAATTTTTCGAAATGTATTTTACTTTCATAGTAATCCTCCTAGCATTTATTACAATATAATAACATTTGCAATTTTTTTTTGCAAATTATATCACTTAAAAAATGCAAACTACAACACAACTTTTAGCACTAATTCACTGTCAAGAGCGGAAATAATTATCGTGCTGCCCGACGGAATTTTTCCAATCAAAATATCTTCAGCAATTTTGTTTTCCACCTCTTGCTCAATAATGCGCCTAAGTGGCCGCGCGCCATATTCAGGGTCATATCCCTTGTCGATAATATACTTTAAGGCACTTTCCGTTATTTTTAAAAACACGCCTTTTTCCTTCAACCTATCGTGAAGATTGCTGATAAAAATCTTGGCAATTTGTGCCAACTCAGGAAAACGCAAAGAATGAAACACGCAAGTCACATCAATTCGGTTGATAAATTCTGGCTTGAACTTTGCCTTCAGTCCTGCAAGTAACACCGATTTTAGCACCTCGTAACTTGCATCACTTGCTGTGGCATCGTCGTAATGTTTTTCAAAAACCGACTTTGGCAAGTTCGTTACTCCCACATTGCTGGTAAATATAATGATAGTATTTTTAAATGAAACTAATCTTCCCTGACTGTCGGTTAGCCTGCCATCGTCGAGCACTTGCAACAAAATATTGTAGATGTCGGGATGTGCTTTTTCAATCTCGTCAAAAAGCAACACAGAGTAGGGCTGACGCCGCACTTTTTCGGTCAACTGTCCCCCTTCGTCGTACCCAACATATCCGGGAGGCGCACCAATCAACCTGCTGATGCTGTGTTTTTCCACATACTCACTCATGTCAAACCTAATAAGTGCCTTTTCATCGTCAAACATCGCTTCAGCCAACGCTTTGCATAGTTCCGTTTTGCCCACACCCGTTTGCCCCAAAAACATAAAACTGCCAATGGGTTTTTTTGCGTCTTTCAAACCAATTCTAGCGCGCCTAATGGCTTTGCTTACCGCCTCCACTGCTTCATTTTGCCCCACAACGCGCGCGTGCAAAATGCTTTCCAACTTTAGCAACCTATCCTTTTCACTCTCGGTGATTTTGGTTAGCGGAATATTTGTCCATGTAGAAATAATTTGAGAAATCAACTCATCATTCACCACTGCATTTTGGTTTTTGTAACCCACTTCAAAGGTTGCAAATACCTCATTTTTTCTGTCTATCAACTCACTAATTTGGTCGCGCAGTTCGCCCGCTCTTTCATAGTTGTCTTCAAATAACGCCTGTTTTTTTGCCTGTTCGCACTCCAAAATTTGTTGCTCCAGTTGATATATGCTCTCAGGTTTTTTCACGCCATGAACTTTGGCTTTGCTGCTTGCCTCATCCACCAAATCAATGGCTTTGTCGGGCAAATTTCTGTCTAAAATATACCTGTCACTCAACACCACTGCCGCTTCAATTGCCTCATCCAAAATGGTCACATCATGAAATTTTTCGTAACTTGGCTTTAAGCCTTTTAAAATTTTTATAGTGTCGTCCACCGACGGCGGATTTACCATAATGGGCTGAAAACGACGCTCTAACGCCTTGTCTTTTTCAATATACTTTTTATACTCGTCAGTGGTAGTGGCTCCAATTGTTTGAAACTCACCCCTTGCCAAATATGGTTTTAACATGTCAGCAGGATTTATCTCGCCCTTGTCAGTGCCCGCTTGCACCAAAGTGTGAATTTCATCGATAAACACAATAATATCTTTGTTGTTAATAATGATATTAATCACTTGCTTTAACTTTTCTTCCAACGCCCCGCGATATTTTGTGCCTGCAATCAAATTCCCCAACTGCAAGGAAAAAACAATTTTATTTTTCAGCACGCCGGGCACCATGTTGTTCACAATGGCCAGTGCCAATCCATCCACAACAGCACTCTTGCCCACACCTGCCTCTCCAATAAGCACGGGATTATTTTTCGTTTTTCTGCACAAAATCTCAATTATTCTAGCAATTTCTTCCTCTCTGCCAATGATGGTGTCAATTTTTCCGTCGCGCGCTTTTTGAGTTAAGTCAATACCCAACTCCACCAACTCTTCAGGCAACACCGCCACATTTTCAATGTCATAATTTTCGTCTGTCAACTCAGCATTTTCATTTGCAACACCCAGCGAATTTGCCTTTAGCACCTGCAATAAATTGCCTTTTAATTCTGTAATGTTCACTTTGAAATATTTTTTTAAAATAGTAACCGCATAGCACTCCTCGCTAAGTAGCAAGGACACCAACAAATGCTCCAGCCCCACAAAGTTTTGCCCAATTTGATTGGCAAACTGTTTTGCAACTGCCAAAATTTCTTTAGAAGAGTCAGTTAAATCAATTTTTGTGTTTAAAATAGTGGCAATTTTTTTAGGAGATGTTTTCATAAACACTTTGTTTAATTGAAGAGCGTTCACACCAAAAGAAGACAATATTTTGCTGGCAACACTAGAACTAGAATTTGCAATGCCATAAAGAATATGTTCAGTGCTAATTTGATAAACGCCATATTGCAACGCAATTGCAGCAGCGTCTTGCATTGCTTCGTTCACTCCCAAAGTCACTTTTTGACCAACAAACATTTAGCGTCTCCTTTAAATATACTTTTTAATTTGATTTTTGTATCTTAAGATTTGTATTAGAATTTTTTTTTTTACTATTATTAGATTCTTAATTTTCAATTTTTCAATTTTAATCTTTTTAAAATTAAGTTTATATCTAATACTTTAAATTTTAACCTTCGTCTTAAAATGAAAAATTTAGTATGATTATTTTAATTTTAATTTGCTTCCACTCTTTTTTTAATGTTGTCAATCGAACGGTTTGCAAGCATTTTTATGCTGTTGTAGTCAACGAACAAAAACTCACCGTCCCTATACAAAATACTACCATTTACCATGGTTAAAAACACATTTTGAACATTTGCCGACTGCACAATTTGAGTGGTTATGTTGTTTCGCGGTTGCATATTGGGCAAATTATTGTCAAGCACAATTAAATCTGCCAAATATCCCTCTTCAATTTTCCCAAGATTGTTTAGCCCCAACGCTTTCGCGCCATTTAGTGTTGCAAAATTTATGGCATCATTGCAAGTTATTGCATCGGGCTGATTAAGTATTCCCGACTGCAAATTTTTAACCAAAAACATTTCCTTAAAAAAATCCAAACTATCATTACTTGCCACGCCATCGGTGCCCAAACAAATGTTGATGTCCGCATTTTTAATTGCAAAAATGGGCGCAATTCCGCTTCCCAACACCAAATTACTGGCAGGATTAGTGCTTACGGAAGTGTCATATTTTTTTAAAATTTCTATGTCGTCTTTGTCAACATGCACGCAGTGTGCCAGTATCGTTTTACAGTCAAAAACCCCCAACTCTTCCAAAAACTGGATGGGCGACATACCATGTTTTTTGTCACTCATACCCACTTCATAAAGTGTTTCGCTTGCGTGGGTGGTGAATACCAAATTGTTTTCAATGGAAAATTTAACAATTTGCGCCAAAACATACTCGTCGCACGAATAAGGTGCATGAGCATAAGCAATCGCCTGAACGAGCGGATTTTTTAAATCGGTCACAATTTGCAATTGATTTTTTAAATCAAGTTCGTCAACCTGCTCGCCTTTTGGCGCGCCAATTGATACAAATCCACGCATTTTTGAGTCATTAAACGCATTTGCAAGCGCATCTGGAAACATATATGCATCCACTGAAGTGGTAATTCCGTTTTTTATCATTTCGCAAATAGAAAGCATAGCGCCGTTATAAACATCCTCACTCTGCAAATGCTCTTCCAGCGGTTTTATGTTATTTTCCCACCAGTCGAAAAAACTAGCATCGTTGCCCAACCCCCTAAAAAGACTCATGGGATTGTGGCAATGAGTGTTGATAAACCCCGGCATTATGATTTTGCCCTGCAGGTCAATCACTTGTGCGTCCTCGCCCCCATTATTTTCGCGATTTTTACCCACATAAACAATGGTGTCACCTTGCACTGCCAGTTCACCATAAACAATACCTTTTTCGGTTAAAATATTTGCGTTAATAAATCTTATAATCAAAACACAACCTCAAAAGTTTTTTATTTCACTAAATAATAAACAATGAATAATAAACAAAATATTTTCATCAAATATTAGCAATTCAGTTAAAAAGTTTAAATAAAACCCACTGAAAACATAGCACTCAAAATCTCAAAATTATAACTTAGAACTTAAATCTTAAAAACTTAGAACTTAAATCAAATCAAATCAAATCAAAACTTGAATCTTAAATTCAAAATCTCAATCTTTAAATCATGCGGGATTTTGCGTGGAAAACCAACCCTAATGTGTTAGGTCCACAGTGAGTGCCCACCGTTGGTCCCACTTGTTGAATGATTATGTTTGCATCTGCTCCCGCAACTTCCAACACCTTATTTTTCAACAGAATCGCATCCGCCTCACAATCGGCGTGCAAAATGTTAATAGGGTAATCGGCAACATTTTTGCCATGAATTTTCATGATGTCTACCAAAGCCATAATTGCCTTTTTTCGTCCCGAAATTTTTGTGTATGGCACCAATCTTCCCTCTTCGTTTACGCAAAGTATTGGCTTTATTCCAAGCATTGTGCCCACAACCGCACTCACGGAGGAAATTCTGCCACCGCGTTTTAGATGCATCAAATCGTCCACAGTGAAAAATGTTGCCACATTGCCTCTAAACTTTTCCACAAACGCAATAATTTCATCGTCGGTGGCTCCGCGTTTGTGCATCACAGCCGCTTCGTATGCAATCATGCCCGCACCACGAGAAATGCTTTTAGTGTCCACATATCTGATAGTTCTGTCGGGATATTTTTCCTTTAGTTCTGCAATGGCTTTATCCATAAAGTCAAAAGTTGCACTTAACTGCCTGCTGAATGTCACATACAAAATGTCCTCACCCGCTTTCAAAAACGGTTCAAATATCTCTATGTAATTTTGAGGGTTAAGCGCCGAAGTAATCGGAATAATACCCTCTCTTATCTTATTAAAAAAATATTTGTAATCGTGATTTTTACCTAAATCATAGCCGCTTTCCACACCTTCTAGTGTATACGGCATGCTAATAAATTCGATACCTAATTTTTCCACTTCCTTAAACGATAGTTCGCTGTTACTGTCTGTAAAGAAAACACTCATAAATTCCTCCTAAATTAATAAACTTAATTAAAATAAATATTTAAAAAACAATTTTTCCCAGTTTAAATTATATTCTTAAAAATCTTGAAGTTATCGTATACTTTGTGTGTTAAATATCTATATGTAACAAGCACCACAAAATTATCTTAAAAAATCAACTCCTCTAAACTCTAAAACCATTTTTAAACCAAACTTAACCTCTCCACCCTAAATTTTATAAAATTTATACCTTAATTGCTGCCGTTATTTAATTATTCAATTGATTCCTAATTAATAAAAATATTATTTATTGCTACTGTTATTGATTATTAAACTAAACACTTTTTAATAAAACATTATTTGCTACCATGATTTTATTAATATAAAAACAAAGTCCTTTCAAAAAAACCTATTTCATGTTAGGAAACAACACAACATCCCTAAGTGTTGGTTGATTAGATATAATCGACAAAAACCTGTCAATTCCAAGACCCAGTCCGCTCATTGGCGGCATTCCATGTTCCATAGCAAGCAAAAAATCTTCATCTAACTCAAACGCCTCTTCGTCGCCTTTTTCTTTAAACTTCATCTGCTCCTCAAAGCCTTCTCGTTGGATTTGTGGATCCACAAGTTCGGAATATGCTTTCACAATTTCAGCGCCAACAACCAGCACCTGAAACATCTCAATAATTTTCGGATTATCATCACTTGGACGCGCCAACGGCACAAGGTTAGGATAGTTATAAACAATGGTGGGCTGCACAATTTCATTTCTGATTTTTCTTTTGTAGATATAGTCATACATTGCGCCCAAACTTATCAACTCATCCAATTCGTCTGCGCTAAAAATGTTCAGTTTTTTCACATCCGCCCTAAACGAATCCACATCGTCATACGCCAAAATATCCAGCCCCAAAACTTCGTTTAAACGCTCGATATAATTTACCCTATCCCACTCGCCAGAAAAATCCAGTTGCACGCCCTGATATTCCAGCACACTCGAACCATTAAAAGTTTCCACAATGGACTTAATTAAATTGGTCACAAACTCGATGTTATCTTTGTAATCCCAGTAACTTGCATACCACTCAAGCATGGTAAATTCCTGCAAGTGCATTGCGTCCATACCCTCGTTTCTAAAGTTTTTTCCAATTTCAAAAACTCTTGGAATACCGCCTGCAACCACCTGTTTTAAAAAGGTTTCAGGAGAAATTCTCAAATTATATTCTTTGTCAAGAGCGTTGTGCTTTGTTTTGAAAGGGCGCGCCGCCGCACCGCATGCCACCGTTTGCAGCATAGGGGTTTCCACTTCCAAAAAGTCATTTTCAGTTAAATAACTTCTAATAAAGTTAATCATTTTTGACCTAAGCACAAAAGTTTTTCTAGTGTCTTCATTGCTAATTAGGTCAAGATATCGCTGCCTATACTTCATGTCGATGTCAGTTAACCCATGAAACTTTTCAGGCAAAGGCAACTTCGCTTTAGAAAGCAACTGAAATTTTGTGGCCTTGATTGTTAGTTCGCCCGTTTTTGTAACATAAAGAAAGCCCGTCACTCCCACATAATCTCCGATGTCCACATAGTTGTTAAAAAATTTATACTGCTCTTCATCGAACTCATTAACACTCAAACTAACCTGAATTTTTGCAAAAATATCACTTAGTTGAATAAACATAAACTTTCCAAAAGTTCTTCTAAAAACCATTCTTCCCGCAGTGGTCACAACACTGTCCACCGCCAAACCCCTCACTTCTTTAAGAGAATGTGTGGTTTCAAATTTAGGAGCATACGGATTAATCCCATGATCTTTTAGCACTTTTATTTTGTTGGCTCTAATATCTGATTCTTTAGTCAGATTTTGAGACGGATTTTCAGGTAATTTCATAAAATATCTCCAATAATTTAGTATATTTTATGATATCACATAAAAAACTCCATAGTCAAACCAAAAATTATGATTTAGTAATTAATAAATAAGTTTATACACTTTAACGCCGCTATAAATTCGCTCCACATAATTTGCAGTTTCAGGGAAAGGAATTTTTGTAAGTTGCACACTATCGGGCGAATATTTCTCACTTTCTAGCCATCGGTTAACATTTGTTATCCCTGCGTTGTAGGCACAAAGAGCATTTGTTAAATTTCCGCCATAATAATCCATCAAAAAACGCAAATAATAACATCCAAACTCGATGTTTAACTTAGGCAAAAACAGCATTTCTTCAGAAAAATTTTCCACTCCCAATTTAAACGCAATCTCATCTGCCGTAGCAAACTGCAACTGCATAAGCCCTAGCGCATTGCTAGTCGACTGTGCATTTTCGTTAAAACCGCTTTCCGAATTTATCACACTTAGCACCATATGCTCGCTCAAATTATATTTGTGCGAAAATTTCGACACATAATCTAAATGTTGCAAGGGATACATATAATTGAAATACAAAAAAAATGCCAAAAACGCACTCAAAATTCCAATGGAAAACAAATATCCCGCATACTTTCTCATATAATTATGATATGAAAAAGATATTGAAGTATACTAAAAGTGCTTAAATTTTGGATTATCTACCGCAATATTCTAAAGTTTTAATTCATAGAATATATGTCTAAAAAACATTTGTTAATTGCCATGGCAATAATTTTTGCACTTTTTTCGATTAGCAGTTTAACATCACTAAGCGTCACCACCTCATTCCCGTGATCACGCGCAAACACAGTTTGCAAATTTTTCATTATTGACACAAAACTTTTATCAACATCAAACTTAGTCTTTTTGTCAATAAACTGCTCCACAATGCCATCTATTTCCTCAATAAAAATGTTGTTATTTTCAAGCGTATTTGTAACATAAGTTTTGGCATAAACCATAAGCGGCACGCCAATAACCACGCACTCACAGCCAAGAGTTTCTTTGTCGATATAAACACGCGGATTGTTCACCCCACCTCCCGGCAACAACCCAGAATTAGTCAGTTGAATTGAAACGCCTAGTCGAGCCACATCATTGGCACTAAGTGAGTCTATAATGACAACAACATCGGGGTTTACAAGTTTTGTGACCATTTTTATGAGTTCCACGCTCTCAATTCCCGTTAATGACACCACACTTGGCAAAAAGGCACTAATTTTTGGCAATTTCACGCACTCTTCAGAAATATGGCGCGTCACCAACACATTTTTAAGCACAAAATCGCCCAAACTGTCAGCAAGTATATACTTGTTTCCCAGCCCGACAACCAGCACAGAACTCACACTTTCAAAATGCGGAATCATTGCCTTTAATTGGTCAGAAATCGAGTTTGCATAGTACCTCATTCCAGCACTATTAAGGTCAATCAAATCTCGTTTTTCAAACAAACAATAGGCTCCTTGGGGTCTTTCAATCAACTGCGCAACATGCTCGCTGTCCACATTAAAAGTCTCTAACTTAATACCATAATTTCTCTTAAATTTTTTTGTGGCAAAAGCATCCGCCTCATTTGCAGACTCTTTGTTATATGCGCCAATTGCCTCCACCAGCAAATCTGTGCAAATGTTTGCCATAACACTCCTTTTAACACAAAACAGTATATATATAATTATTTCTACAAAAGATATAAAATAACCTTGCAATTAACATAAAATTATGTTAAAATAGCACAGATTTTTAAAACATATATATAAATTTAAGGAGAAAACAGTGGCTAACATTAAATCAGCAAAAAAGAGAATCAATACGATTAAAAGACAAAGAACAGAAAACAAATTGGTGAAAAGTGAACTTGGCACCGAAATCAAAAAATACAAAAAAATGCTAACTGCAAACGAACTTGCAGCAGCGGAATCTCAATTGAAAAAAATTATTTCTATGCTTGATTCTGCATGCTCAAAAGGCGTTTTCCACAAAAATAATGTGGCAAGAAAACAATCACGCTTAACAATTGCTTTCAACAAAGTTAAGGCAAATGTGGCTACCCTTGCAGCGGCAGAAAAAGAAACTGCAGCAGCGGCAAAAAACGAAACAGTGGAAGAAACAGTTGCTGAAACGGTGGAAACTAACAAGCCAAAAACTACTGCGAAAAAAGCAAGCAGTAAACCTGCAACCAAAACTGTAGCGGCTAAAAAAGCAAGCGATAAACCTACAGAGAAAAAACCTGCGGCAGCATCCACCACAACTAAAACTGCAACCAAAACTGCAGCGAAAACCACCACAACCAAAAC
>CAYJCT010000023.1:0-10777 GCA_964368745.1 uncultured Christensenella sp.
ATTTAACTCATATTATACTTAAACTAATATTTTCTTTTTTCATACATTGTTTTTCTATAAATTTTCTTATCTAACACATTTTGAACTAATACATATTTTTATCAACCAATGCATATTTCACCCAATATTTCATCTAATACATTTTTCATCATCTAACACATTACACTTCAACATAATTTTTTATTAAATGTCTTTTTTTATCTAACCTATTTTATTTTCAATACATTTTTCTTTATATAATGTTTATATTTATTTTTTCCATTTTCATTTCCAAAATATATTAGTTGGTTTTTTTTAGGTGGCTTCAATTGGTTGAGGTTGTTTTTGATGCCCTTCAATAATGGTTTTGTATTTATCTAAAATTTCGTCCGTCACGCTATCCCACGACCGATACACTTCTGCGTATGCGGCTTTTCCAATTTCTTTTAACTCTTCTTTATTTGAAATTGCGACTATGATTTTATCTGCCCAGTCTTCTGGCGATTCGTTTGCAAGATATCCATTATGCATGTCGGTTATGATTTCTGCGGTAGAGCAGTCTTTGTTCATAAGAGTTGGCAACGATAGTGCCGCAGCCTCCAGTGGCGCTAAACTTGCGGTGTCGAAAGTGGAAGGCAGAAAAAACAGGTCGCTTCTAAGATATAGCCCTGAAAGTTTTTGCCGATCCATAACCTTGCCCGTGAAAACTATTTCGTTTTCAAGCCCCAGATTTTTTGTGAGTTCTTTAAGTTCGCTCTCATAACTTCCCGCGCCCACAATCAAAAACTTAAAACTGTGTCCCTTTTCTTTCACAATCTTTAGCGCTTTAATTGCCAAGTCGATTTTTTTGTTAGAGACAATTCTTCCCACTGACAAAAACACATTTTTTTCGTTTTCCAACGCATACTTTTCATTAATGGTCGCAATCAACTGTTCGCTTTCTTTTGGCGGAATAAGATCGGTGCCGTTGCGCACAACATCCACAAAATTCAAATAGCCATAAGATCGCAGCGTTTTAATTGTGTCGTGGCTCACTGTGAAAACATGGTCGGCAAGTTGCATTGTTTTTAGAATGTAGTTCATCATGATTGTTTGAAGAAATTTATTTTTCAGCACGCGCTCAAAGTCTTCATGGTATTTTGTGTGGATGGTAAGCACTGTGGGAATATTTAGTTTTTTGCCCATTTTGATGGCGGCTCTCCCTAGTGTGAAAGGCGAATGAACATGGATGATGTCCACTTGATTTTCTTTAAAAAACTTCAAGAAATTTTTGTCTAGCCAAGGAGTAGACCCCCGCATCCCCTCGGGCATTTTAATGGATTTGATTCGCGTGATTTCAAAGGGTTGAGAGTCCTTGTATTTAGGAAAATATGGAGCCATCACACTGGCGTAGATTCCAAATTTTTTGTTAAGAGACTTTGTGTAGTTGGTAACAAGCATTGTGGGTCCATCGAAACTGGGATAAAAGTTGTCTAACACCTGCAGCACGCGAACTTCTTTCATATTTTACTCCTAAAACCAACTAGTTAGTTTGTTTAAGCATAGTATAATTCTTTTGTAACAAAACATCCAACTTATCAAAAAAGAAAAAAGAGTTTTTTTGTCGCTAGTTGTGAAAATGTTTATTCTTCGACAAAAGAGATGTAAAAAAAACAAAATTTAGTTGGAATAAAAAACAGTATGCGATATTTTATTATTACAAATTAGCAAATTATAAAGTGAGGTTCTATGAAAAAAATTGTGGTTGTGGGCAGTGGGTTTTCGGGGGCAACATGCGCTCGCGTGCTGGCAGAAAACGGATTTATGGTTGAAGTTATTGAAAAAAAATCGCACATCGGTGGCAGTGCGTATGACTACACCGAGGCGGGTATAATTGTGCAAAAATATGGCCCGCACATTTTTCATACAAATGACAAAAAAGTGTTCGAGTTTTTGAGCAGGTTTACTAAATGGTTCAAGTACGAGCACACCGTGCGCGCGAATATATTTGGAAAACTTGTACCCGTTCCCTTTAATTTTGAAAGCATTGACATTTGTTTTGATGAGAAAACTGCCCGCTCATTGAAAAATAAACTGCAAACGCTTTACCCCAACAAAGACAAGGTGCTAATCACTGAATTACTTAAAACCAGCGACGATGAAGTGCGCATGTTGGGAGAGTATGTGCTGGAAAATATTTTTAAAACCTATTCGCAAAAGCAGTGGGGCGAGCCTATCGAAAAAATTGACCCCACAGTTATTAACCGCGTGCCTATAAATTTGAACTACGACAACAAATATTTTGCCGACACATATCAATTGCAACCGTCGAAAGGATACACCGCACTGATAAAAAATATTTTAGACCACGAAAATATCACGGTGCGCTTAAACACTTCGGCAAACGATGTTGTAAAACTCGTTGGGTTAAAAACGCTATATGACGGGGTTGAGTTTGCAGGCGCAGTTATTGTTACCAGCCCAGTGGACGAGTTTTTTGACTACCGATTTGGTGAGTTGCCTTTTAGAAGCGTAAAGTTTGAACTAGAAACGCACAACTTCCCAAATTTTCAGGATTTTGCGGTGATAAATTACACGGTGAGTGAGGATTTTGTGAGGATTAGCGAGTTTAATAAATTCACATCGCTTTCCTGTAACTCCAAAAAAACCATTATAATGAAAGAATTTCCACTTGATTATCAGCCTAAATCGGACATGGATGCATATTACCCTATTAATAAAGACGAAAATGTGGCAAAGTTTTTCAAATACGAAAATTATGCAAAATTGTTTTTTCCTAACATTTATTTATTGGGGCGCACGGGCAATTATAAGTATATCAACATGGATAAAGCGGTGGAATTGGCGATTGAAAAGGCGGAAGAAGTGGCTCAAAAAAGTTGCGATGAGGAAAATGAAGTGGCAAAACAAAAGGCCGATTTAATGAAAAATTTGTAAAATCAAAAAAAATCTGTTTGGCAATTTTGTGTTTAGCAGTTGAAAAGTTTTACGCTTTGTGGTATCTTAAAGATAGAAAAGTAAGCAAAATAACAGGCTTGCTTGGGAGAAAAAAATGGATATTAGAAAAAACGCAATAGTAAAACTGGAAGACGGCAACCAATACATCGTCGTTGAAGTGCTAAATTATCGAGAAAAAGACTATTATTATCTTTTAGGCACTCAGGAAGATACTCTGCTTTACGCTTTTTGCGAAAAAATTGTAGACGGAGGAACCACTTTTTTTAAAGCAATTGAGGATTCCTACACCACTAAAAAAATTGCAACTCTTTTTGCCGACAAGTTGAGGGAAAACCAAGTTTAGTGCAATCTTTTTCGCGTATGATATGGGTTTAACAGCCACTTATTCCACTAAAAAATAGGGCAAGTTGGGTAAAAGTAAAATATAATTCGTGAACATTTACTGCAATGTTTAATAAAATATTTAATAAAAACTGTAAAATAAATAGTTTTAAATTACAATCAAAGTTACAACAAAATAAAAGCATAGAAATTCAACTAAAATAAAATTTTTAAACACTCTTTTCCTAAATGTGATTTAGCAAGGAGTGTTTTTTTTTGCAAAAGAGCACTACAATTGACTTCTTTGGGTCATGCTTCAATTGTTCTAAGCCCGACAATTTTTAGTTTACAAATAAAGTAAAAAAGTTGTAGAAATATTGATAAATTTTCTAAAAGGTATTGAAAACGCTCTTTTTTTGTGATAAGATGGTTAAACCAATAGAAAAATTTTTGAGGTGGAAAATGGGGAATAATAACAAATATAACGACCAGCATGAAAATGATGCTCAAAACAATTCTGTTTATCAATTTATGAGCATGGAATTAGAGGATGTTGTAGAAGAGTTGAAAAGCACCAAAAGAAAAGCGGTGCAAGATAGAATTGTAGAGTTATCAGGTTACGCAGCAACAGTTACTGGTCTTTGTTTTGCAGTTTCAGGTCTGCTTGGAAACGAACAGGCTATTTTGCCAGCAATCTTGTCAACAGTTGCTGCTGGCGCTGCGTCTATTGTGGCTAAAGGAGATTTTCATAAAGCTAAAACCGAGGTGCTTCCACAATTGCAAGAAAAAAAAGAAAATATTGAAGCCAAGATGGCGGCATTTAAAGTACAACATCTGTATCAAGACGAAAATGTGGATGAGGCAGAAAACAACTTTTTAGTTGACGCTGTTAATGATTTTATTGAAAAGGCAAATGAAAATGCAGTAGATGCTGAGAACAAAAAATCGGATGCAGAAAAAACAAATTCAGATACCGAGAGGCTTGTTGATTACGAAAATGGTGTATGGTCGAGTGTGGATGAAGATAATTTGACATATGGTACAACAACCCACACTGATGCAGTAGACAAAATGTTGAGAGATTCAATGGATATGGATTGCGACATGTTTTAGACCCTTTTATTAACTTAATAAATTGGTTTATCAAAATTATAAAAAGTGGTAAAATATAAGTAGTGGAAATTTTTAATGTCAGAAAAAAGAATTTGAACGCAGGTTGGGTGGTAAAAAATTTGCTTAGCGCTGAAAAAAATATGGTGGTAAAAAAATACAGGGAGAGTGAAAATGGAAGGTAAAGATAAAAAAAATATGACACAAGAAGATATGGAGTTTGTGCAACTGTTCTATAAAAAATTTGAAGAGTATGAAAAAATTGAAGCTGAAAAACATCCTTTTCAGAAAATTTTAGAAGACGAAATGAAAAGAGAAAAAGAAATAAAAGACAATAAAATTTTGAATAGACTTTCAAGCGCAGTTTCTTTTATGGGAAAAGGTGTGGCTGCAATGGGCGTTATGATGTTTGTCAATGATGCAGTTGTGGGCGCAGATTTGTTTCCTGCCACTTTGATGACCATCACGGGTATAGCCATTGGTCTGAGTGCAAAAACTTCTCAGCGAAATTATATAGAATCGGAGAGTTTCGCTGAGAAGAATATTTCAAAAGAAAAATTCGTAAGCGATGTTGAAGATCAACCAAAAGTAAATAGAGTAGCTTACGATTTTGAAACAGAACAATATAATTTAAGCGCTTTGAGCGCAAGAGAATTTAGAGAGGAAAACACTCCTGACAGAGCAGATGTAGAACTGGAAATCGATTTCGATTTGGAAAAATAATATTATTGCACGAATGACTTAATTTGGCTAAAGTGTCATTAAAATTATGTTTTTAGACAATAATAAATAAGTTGTTGACAAAAAGTGTGGTTTATAAAATAATTGTACTTTGTTAAAAAGGATAGCATGTGGTGGATTGCTATCTTTTTTTTTGCAAATAATTGTCTGAAATGTGGTGTTGAATTTTTACGCTGCATAACCAAAGTTTGTTTTAAGTTTATGCGTGTAGGAATATAGTATATTAAGTATGTTGGATGCAATAGTTGACAGCGATTAGTGTAATTTTATATAATTGTCAAATAAGGAGAGAGTTTGATGTTGAAGTTTTATAACACATTAACAAGAAGGTTGGAGCCTTTTGTGGAGAATGAAAAGGGCGTGGTAAAAATGTATTCCTGCGGACCCACTGTTTATAGTTTTGCTCATATTGGAAATATGCGGGCCTATCTTTTTATGGACGCAATCAGACGAGTGCTAAAGTATAATGGCTACACGCTGAAAGGCGTGCTAAACATTACTGATGTGGGGCACATGACAAGCGACGCCGATGAGGGTGAAGATAAAATGAGCGTTGCAAGCAAACGCGAAAAAAAATCTCCTTGGGAAATTGCAGAATTTTACACCAATTTTTTTATGACACAAGTAGAAAAGTTGAAAATTGATTTGCCCGAGTATGTTGTGAAGGCCACAGATGTGATTGAACAAATAATTGAAATTGTACAAATATTGTTGCAGAAAGGATATGCTTATGAAACGAACAATGGGATCTATTATGATGTGGAAAAATACAAGATGTATGGTGCGCTTAGTGGAATGGCGTTAGAAGATAAAATTGCAGGTGCGCGTATTGAGGTGGATGAATCAAAAAAACATCCTGCTGATTTTGCTCTTTGGATCAAGGCGCCTGCCGATCATATTATGCAGTGGCCTAGTCCTTGGGGCATGGGTTATCCCGGTTGGCACATCGAATGTTCTGCTATTGGCATTAAACATTTGGGTAAAAAGATTGACATCCATACTGGCGGAATTGACCATGTGACTGTGCATCACGAAAATGAAATTGCACAAAATTATGGCTACACCGGCGAGCAGGTAGTTAGCAATTGGATGCATGTGGAGTTTTTGCAGGTAGACGGCGGCAAGATGGGAAAAAGTTTAAATAATTTTTACACTATTGATTTTTTGGAAGAAAAAGGCTTTAGGGCGCTAGATTTTAAATATCTTTCCCACAACACTCACTATAGCAAAAAATTAAATTTCACATTTGACGCGCTGCAATCGGCAAACACATCGCTAACCAGATTATATGAACAATTAAACGCGCACAAAAATGGCGACAATGTTTTGGATGAATTGATTTTAAAAAAATATGAAGCAGATTTTAAAAGTGCTATTAATAACGATGTCAATATGCCTTCTTCGCTTGCAGTGCTTTGGAATATGATAAAAAACGAAAAAAAATCACCGCAGATTTATGAGTTGGCTTTGCGGTTTGACACTGTACTGGGGTTGGGATGCGAACAGGGAGTGAGAGATGTGGAAGAACAAATCAATGTTGATTTAATTCCAGATGAAGTTTCAAATTTGGCAGAAAAAAGGTGGGTGGCTAAGCAAAATAAAGATTGGGCGCTTGCCGATGAATTAAGAAAAACACTTCTTGAAATGGGCTATGAGGTAAAGGACTTAAAAGATGGTTACGAGGTAAAAAAAAGATAGTAAAAAGTGCTAACTTTTTTAAATTAATTGTGAAATAATTAAAATAGATGCTCAGAAAAATTAAATAAAAAAAAGGAAATTATTACAAATGATAAAATTTGGAACTGGTGGTTTTAGGGGAGTCATTGGAGATGACTTCACAAAAAAAAATGTGCAAAAAACAGCACAGGGACTTTGTGATATTATTAAAAAAGAAAAGGTTTCCACTTCCGTGATTGTGGGTTACGACAAAAGGTTTTTGTCGGACCAGTTCGCAAAGTGGTTTGTGGAGGTGCTTGCAGGAAACAATGTTAATGCAAAACTTACAACCACGCCCGTTCCCACGCCTATGGTAATGTTCGGCACAATGACAGAGGGAAATGACTTTGGCGTTATGATAACAGCCAGCCATAATCCGTATGAATACAATGGAATAAAAATATTTTTAAAAGAAGGTCGCGATGCCGATGTCGAGTTTACAAACCGATTGGAAAAGGTTGCTAATTCAGCAAAGAAAATTAAAACGCTTAATTTTAGTGACGCCATTGCTTTTGGAAAAGTGGCATATATTGACAATCAAAAAGAATACATAAACAACATCGCAAAATTTTTAACAAAGAAAAAAGTTGCAAATAATAGCAATGTTTTGTTTGATGCTATGTGTGGTGTGTCGGGTCCAGCAATGAAAATTTTAGCAAAAAAATTAAACATCAAAAACTTCAAATTAATCAACTTGGAGCATGATGCATTTTTTAAATTTAGGATGCCATCGCCCAACGAGGACACGCTAAAAGACTTTATGCAGGAAGTTAAAAAGGGCTATGATTTTGGACTAGCCAGCGATGCTGATGGCGACAGACTTGCTCTTATTGATAATAAAGGAAACTTTTATAATTGCAATTTAATCATGGCAATAGTGTATTATTATCTTGTAAAGTTTAGAGCATATTCGGGAGATATTGTCAGAAACCTTGCATCTAGTGTAATTTTAGACAAATTGGCTGACAAATTCGGCAGTGTTTGTCATGAGGTGCCAGTGGGATTTAAATATGTTTCAGCGCGTATGAAAGAAACAAATGCTCTGATTGGAGGAGAGAGTTCGGGAGGGCTAACTGCAAGAGGATACATCAATGGAAAGGACAGTTTGTTTGCCTCTGCAATTTTGCTTGAAGCGCAGTCGGTTATAGGCAAGCCTATGTTTGACATTGTTCAGGATGTTAAAAAATTTGCGGGCTACGACTTTATATTTGAAGAGATCGCGTATGTAGTGAAAAATAAAAACGCACTGATAAATTCACTAAAGAAAACTCGACCTGATTTTGCTCCTAAAATTGTTAAAGTTTCAGACATCGATGGTTTTAAATATTATTTTGAAAATGACCAGTGGGCACTTATCAGATTTTCAGGAACGGAGCCTGTGCTTAGAGTTTTTGCAGAATGTGAAAATTCGGAAGTTGCATCACTTGTGCTTGCTTCCATAGAACAGTATATTAAAGAACACGATTGTTAGAGTGGGTGTGTTTTTTGCTGATGTGAATAATAGTGTCGAGACAAAAAAAAGAAAGGTGTTCCTTTCTTTTTTGGTGCGTGAGAAGAGGGACTCGTTGGCAAAAAATTAGGAAACAAGAACGCATAGTTCGTAGATTTCCGTGAAGATTTTTTCCATGTCATAAAGAGCAGAGTTCGTTATGAATATGAAAAAGATGATGTTAGGTTTAAAATCAATGAATACACTTCGCTCGAAATGCAGGTGGTTGCAATTGAAGTAGTAAAAGAAAAAGCAGATAGTGTATATAAAGAGATTAAAAAGTTATAAGTCATTTTTTAATCTCTTTCTTTTTAATCACATTACATTCCTTCTGTTTCATGTTCAATGGGTGTGTGATTGGGCACATTTGGATAGTTAGGATTTATTCCTATTTCTTTTTCATCAGAATCTTTATCTTTTTTACCATTTATTGTTGATATATTACTTAACATTTCAGTCATCAGTTCGGTTCTTTTATCAAAACCACCGGTTGAAAATTCAACCCCTTCTTCACTTTTTCTTTGAATAAAATCTGTTTTGTTATTTTCGTTTTCTTTTATATCTTTTACGATGATTTGCTCCAAAGTTTCAGCTGAATTTGGATTTTGTGATTTTGATAATTTAAATTTAAGTCCTTCAATATAACCCAAAGTAGTAAAATTTATTTTCCCATTCCCTTGGTTATAAAAAGTAAACATTAATTGTTTTATTTTTCCAACATTGGTAGAAGTATCTATATCATTAGCATTTACATATTTAACTCCATCAGAACCAAAAATAGATTTAAGAACATTTAATTGAGTCTTACCAATAAAATTTCTTTCATACGGTGTCATTTTAGATAATTCATCAATTAAAGATTCTAACCTAAATTTACGCATTTGAATATCTTGAATTGCTTGGATTTTTGCTTGTTCCACATCACCGTCAATTATTGAAACATCTTCTGCATCATGTAATACATCAGAACCAATTCTAATTCTGGACACCTGATAATTACTTGATGGTATTTTATCAGCAATCCATTCATCGCCTTCAAAACCATTATTATAATGCCCCAATAAAACACTTGATATTTGTGGCCTACGAACAGCTATCCCCTGTGTATCAATCTTATACGATATTCCCACACTTGGAATTGATATTCTTTTTTTATCTGAATCGATTGTTATATCATATCGTATTGCTGTTCCATGACCGTGTATATTACCATATACATTACTAACCATAGTTGGATTATCAGACATATACACACCGTATTCATTTCCATCAAGAAAAACTTTAATACCATTTTTATCTATAATTGGATCATAAACCACTACCAAATCATCGGTAATATTAAAATCCGACAGTTTATCATATGCTAAAACAATACCACGATACAAATATTTGGGTTTGTTTTGTTCCATATGCATTTACTTCCTATTATTTATCTTTTTAGTGCCAACTGGGCACACATTTATTATGTCATAATATTTTCGTTAGTTTTTAATGATGAGATGATGTTGTTATCGCTTATCATGAAACAAAGTGATGTTTTTACTTACGCAAAACATAATTGTTAATTTTTCAAAATGTAATCATTTTGCATTCATTGGTGCCGAAGGAGGGACTCGAACCCTCATGGTTTCCCGCACGATTTTGAGTCGTGTGCGTCTGCCGTTCCGCCACTTCGGCTAAAGTGTTGTATAGTTTTATTAACAAGATAAATAATAACATATAGCAATAATTATTGCAAGAATATTTTAAACATTTTATGCAACTAAGTTTTATTACTAAACAAAAAAATCAAAATCTGATATAATAATTTTAATACAAAAGAAACAAGGAGCGATTTTTATGGACAAGAAATTTATTGTGATATTGAACGGAACAGGAGGTTGTGGAAAGGACACATTTAAAGATTATGTTGGAGAGTTTGCGGCAGTGACTCAGCGCTCATCCATCGACAAAGTTAAAGAAGTGGCGGCTATGGCAGGCTGGACAGGCGGCAAAACCGAAAAGGACAGAAGGTTTTTGAGCGATCTAAAAATTCTCACTTCGGATTATAACGATTTGGCATTTATGGACATAAGTGAAAAAGCAAAAGAGTTTCTCTCTTCCTCGTATGACATATTTTTCATTGACATTCGTGAGCCCGAGAACATTGCAAGGGCGGTGAAAGAATTGGGCGCAATTTCAGTGCTGATTCGTCGCGTAGGACTAGATCCCATTCAATCAAATATTTCGGACGCATCAGTGGAAGATTATAATTACGACTATATTTTTGTAAACGAAACGCTGGACCAGTTTAAACAACAAGCAAAAGCATTTGTGGAAATTTTAAAGGAGTTATAACCGTTTCTTTAATTAATGATAAGATATTAAATCTATTTAAAAACCCTTGATAATAAAAAATAAAACCAAAAGTAAAGTTGGTTTTATTTTTTTACATAATCATATTTCATATTTCATATTTTATAT
>CAYJCT010000024.1:0-10732 GCA_964368745.1 uncultured Christensenella sp.
TCGATTTCGAAGAGTATAACGGTTTGAATATCTGGATTCAGAACGACAATGAAGGCGAAGGTGCGACTGTTGGCGTTACGAAGTCAACCGATGCCGCATTCCAGTTTATTAAAGCAGTTCTAATTTTAAATAGGGTAAAGGAATAAACAATTAACTATTAAGAAAAAATGGATTAACTTAAAATACAAGTTTAGTTTTAAAAACATTTTTATATACAAAAAAAAGAGGAAACGCTATGAAAATTTTGATAATTTCACACATTGCCGACAACGACGGAGCAACCCCTGTGGTGCTTGCAAAGTTGGCATTTGGATTAGTGGACTATGTGTTGCTGGAGGGAAATGAGGTTGACGAGACGATAGATTTGTTTTTAAACGACGGCACATTTGAAAATTATGACCGCGTTTTTATCACCGATCTGGGAATGTCGTATGATAGATGCGAAAAGGTGCAAAACAGTTTGTATGCAAGCAAGATTTCACTTTTTGATCATCATGTGGGCGCCTTTCACATGAATGATTTTGAGTTTGCAAAAGTTGTGGTGAGCGACGCTGAGGGGAACGCGCAGTCGGGGACTTCGCTTTTTTATGATTTTATATTAAACAATTTTGCAAATGATATTTTGCGCAGTGCGGCAGTGAAGCAGTGTGTGGAATTGGTGAGGCAATACGACACATGGGAGTGGTTTTCAAAGTATAACAACTTGGAAGCAAAAAAGTTTTCCGACCTATATTACATCATGGGAAACAAAAAATATATTGAATATTTGCTAGATTTTTTCTCTAACAACACGCACTTTTTCTTTAGCGAAAAAGAAAACTATTTACTGGAAATGGAAAACAATAAAATTCAAAATTACATTGAGCGGAAAAACCAACAATTTTTTGTGGTGCAGTTGGCGGGGCGACCTGCTGGCGTTGTGTTCGCGGAAAATTATCGTAGTGAACTGGGAAATGCGCTGGCTGAAAAACACCCAGAAGTGGACTTTGTGGCGATGATATCGCTGGAGCGCGCCATTAGTTTTCGCGGACTTAATAAACTTGATTTAAACGATATCGTGAAACTTTATGGCGGCAGTGGTCACAAAAATGCTGCGGCATTTCCCTTGAGCCAGCACATAAAACGCGAAGTGCTGAAACTGATTTTTGGAGAGCATTTGGTGCTGGGCGATGGCATTCAAACAAAAAAACGAAAAATTAAAATAACATCAATATAATGATGTTTTTATGTGCAACAAAATTTATAAATTTGATAAATTGCCAACATAACAAAAAGTTGTGAAATTGCCATTACAATAAAAAGTCGACCAATTGCAAGCATAACTAGAAGTTATGAAATCATAAACATAACCAAAACTCGACCAAGCACAAAAATGGTCATAAGTTGTGGCACTCTAGTTTTTTACCTTTGAGGTGAGAGGAGTGTTTTTTAATAACTTGCAGTGGGTGAGGAAAAAAATTGAAAGTTTTCCCACGAATGCGAGTGTACCTTTTTGCAGATAATAGGTTTAAAGAAAGCGTAAAGAAATGACAATATTTAATCTAATTTATATGCAATCAATCTTCAAATAGTGCTGGAAATAGAAAATTTTAATGTTTTTATTTTTGTTTATATATATGGATGCTTATAGGTTAAACAATTATATATTATATATATATCGTTAAATATTTTGTCAAGATGTGGCTAATATGCTAAAATAATTTAGAATTATGGAAAAGTCTGGTGAGGGATTGAATGAAAAAAATTAAAAAAATTGGTGCGTTTATCTTTATGCTATTTGCCACAGCAATTTTATTTTCCTGCTCGTGCAGTTGCGCTGAGTCGGAAGAGGCGGTGCGCAGTTTGGTGATTAGCACATCCACTGTGAAAGTGGCAGTTGACGAAGCATTCGAAATCTCCTACACCGTGGCTCCCACCAATGCAAAAGTGGGTGGTGTTTTTATTAAAGTTTCCAACGAGCGCGTTGTTGCCGATCAGGTAAAAAATGATCTGCACACCGACACCGTTTATTTTACGGCAAAACAAGCCGGTAATTCCACCATAACTTTCACCTCACAAGATGGTGGCAGAACGCAAACCTGCACAGTGGAAGTCTATAAAACCACCCCTCTTGAAATCCCTAAAAATTTATCGTTCGACGGCAGCACACTTTCGTGGTCGGCTGTAACAAAAGACATTGACGGAGCAGTTGTTCCATCATATTATTCAGTTAAATACGAACTGGAAATAACCAATGTGACCGACAGCATCCGCACCATCGTTAAAACCGACGAACTTACTTTTACACAAAATGCAAACTTTTCTTTTGAAGTGAACAAGGTTTATGATGTTAAAATTTTAGCGTTAGGCAACGGCGTGGAATTTGCCAACAGTGAATTGTCTACCGTGTCTTGCAAATTTAAAACTTTGACTCAGCCATCGTTTGTGGTGGAAAATGGTGTGGTAACATGGAACACCGACCGTGATGTTTCGCATTACATATTAACCTACAGCCAAAACGATTTTTTGGTTATAAAATACGAACAGAACAGCATCAGTTTTGACTTGGCGGGCATTGAAGGAGTGAATCAATTTGATGTAAAACTGCAAGCGGTTACTGTTAAAAATGAAAGCGACATTCCGGCAGATTATAACGGAAAAATATCCAGCATGGTGGAAGACATCGAGTTTTTTAGCAGCGCAACAACATCGGCGCAAAGAGTGTATCGACTGGTAACGCCAAGTGATTTTACTCTGCTAAACAATCGAGTGCAAAACATCACAATTGAATCAGCTTCCGCCAGTGTGTATGGAAAAACACTGATCTCGTGGCAGGAAGACAGGCTGGAGGTAAGAGGAAAACTGACCTACACCATAACTCTATCCAACAAGGCAAACGGAAAGTCAAAAGAGTTTTTGTCGACTAGTGCGTCTTTAGAGATTGGCAACGAAGAAATTGCAGACCTATTGGGCGCAAATGTGGACAGTCAAATTGAAATCACTGTGAAAGCAGACGCAAAAACAGAAAACAAAGCGGAACTCATTAACAGTGAAACAAGCGAGCCCGTGGCGTTTATATATTACGATGCAGAAGTGAGCCAGTTTAATTTTTCGCTTGTTCAAGGAAAACTTTCTTTTCAACAACTGTCATATGATGACTTTATTCCTTTTTCTAAATATCAATTCGTGTTTGTGAACACCACCACCAACATGACCACTGTGGTGGAAACCAGCAACACAGAAATTGATTTGACCTCCACTTTAAGTGAGGCGGGAACATACAACATCTATGTGTTTGCTCTCGGAAGAGTGGGAGTGCTGGACACTTTGGGAATTGTGAACAAATTAAATTTTGAAAAACTTGGCATCACATTTAAAACCATTTCAGCTCCTGTTATTTCCCACATCTTTGCAAACGGCGAAGTTGAGTGGGCAGGTGTGGACGATGCTGACGAATATGTTGTAAATCTGCATTATAGCGATGAGGTAACCCTAGCGCTATTTACCACCGAACTTCAAACATCAATTTTGGATGTGCTGCTTGCAAACGGTTACACTTATGACGATTTGCAATCGGATAAATCATACACAATTTCTGTTACTTCCATAAGCGACGACGCGGAGTTTATCAACGCAGAAAGCGCAAAAGTGAATTTTACTAAACTTGTAGATATCGAAGATATTGCAGTGGAAGATGGCACGCTTTCGTGGTCTGTGTCTGGCACCAACGGCTACAAAGTTAAAATAAACGACAGCGATTGGGTGGACATAAATCCAAGCGTGAACAGCATTCCAAACATCTTAAGTGATGCGCGTTTTGCATCCAGTTTGCACTCAGGCGAAAATGTGGTGTCGGTTATTGCTATTGGTCAAAACTCGAAACGAGAGTTGCACTCCAGCGAAAAACAAGTGGTTATTTTAAAGGCGCTTATGCCCGAAAATGTTATTGTGAAGTCGGGCGTAGTCAGTTGGGATGATGGCGTGGCGGGAAGCACCTACAGGCTGGTTGTTTACAACACTCAGTCGCAAGCAGTTCAGAGCGTTGTGTTGCAAACACCAGAGTTTGACCTGTCGGTAATAAAGAGCACTAACCTTATGTATTTAACCATCCAAAACATAAACGATAGTGTTTTTGCAAGCGATGTAACAGAAAATGTTTATTTCCAGCGACTGCCAGTGCCTAGCATAAAAGTGGAAAGAATGGTTGATGATTATGTGTTTATTTGGGACAAAGTGGAAAACGCACGCGGCTATACTTTGAGCGGTATTGAGGGAGACACTCCAGAAATTGTGGAGGTTGAAAACAGATGCTATGTGGTGCTGGATGCTGACAGATACGAAGACGCAACAACCTTAACACTTTTTGCTATTGACAATTTTGAGTATGCTCATCCCACTCTTAGTGAGCCTGCATATTTCTTTAGTGAGAGTGCGTCACTTGCAGTGCAAAAAGTTTCACTGCCTCAAGTTGAAATTTCGGAGGGTATGTATTTTGAGTGGAGTTACTCGTCGTCCTTTGTCGGATATATCCTAGAATATGAATTGAGCCTTTTCAAATTTGTTGGCGATGAATATGTTTATCAAACCACACACAACTTGCCGCCATCTGCCACAAGTTATAATTTCCAAAACTTAGAAGTTGGAAAATATAAAGTAGAAATTCTTGCGGTGGGCAGTTTGGTGGGCGAAAACAAAAAATATGTGCTAAACAGCGATGTGACTGATTTTGAATTTTCCAAACTAAACAGCGTGATGTTAGATGTTGTGGACGGCAAATTTGTTTGGAAAAAAACGGTGGAGGGCGAGTCTGCAGTGCTGGGCGAAATGGACTCCTATTTAGTGTATTGCGAAAGCCAACTGCTTTCTTCTTCCGACTACTCATTGTCGTATAGCGACGAGACAAACAAGGTGTCTCTAACATTTAAAACCGCGGTGCAAAACAACAAGTTCTATTATGTTGTGACAGCGCGCGACGGACATATAAACAGTGAGCGCAGTGCGGGCGTGAAAGTGCAAACGGTGGATGTGAGAAACATTACAAAATCGCAATCTAATCTTTCGTGGTCGGCTTCTATCACAAATGCAAGCGGCGTCGATTTGATGTCGAGTTACAAAATGATAATCGAACATAGCACAAAGAGCGACTCTGGCATTTACTATGAAGAAATAATTGAGGCAAATGGCGCTAATTATAATCAGACCACAAAAACCTACACAATATCGCCGTTGCCAAACATGATGCTTGCGGGCGAATATAAAATAACAATTATTGCCTACGGCAAACTAAACCCCGACGGCACTGCATACTTGAGCGACAGCGCAGGCTATTCCACAACTGTTATAAGATATTCTCTACCTGACGAGGATTCGGTTTTTGTGGCGGATAATATTTTAAAAATTGCGGCATACAAACCTGCCAGCAACAACGCGCAAGACCTACCGAAAGCGCTGGAAGTCGAAGTGCAAAGGGCAAACCTTGACAGCGACGAATACACCTTTTTTGAAACATTCGTTTTCAGTCAAGCCTCTCACGGCTACACTGGAGCGCAAGTGGAGTTTGCAAATTATGTGGATAACTTAACTGCAGGAAATTATATTTTTACACTTAAATATTTAGGCGACGGCGGAAACTATTTCTTGCCATCGGACGCTGTTGCGTTTGATCCCATTCAAAAACTGCCGAGCACAAAAACATATATTGAAGAGGGTAAACTATATTTTGAAGAGGTGGACGCTGCTGAAAAATATTATATTTATCTCGACGACAGCACCACTCCAATTATTCAAAGCGAATTGGAAATTAACACATCTGCTTGGCTTGCAAAAGAATATAAAGTGGCAATAAGAGCCACTTCCAGCAGCGCTTTTTGGAGTTCTAAATCGGTGGTGTTCTCTGCGGTTAAATTAGACAAAGTTGCAAACATGGAAGTTACAATTGAGAGTGATGATAGTTGGCTTAACTGGTCTAAAATTGCAAACGCAACGCAATATAGAGTAACAAAAAATATAGACGAAGTGATGGCACTGTTGCAGGAGGCGGATATAAACAAATGGCTAATCATAACCGATCATAGCGTGGGCGACCACAACTTTAATGTGCGATCACTTGGCACTGTCACCACCAAAGTGGGCGTAGAGTATCTGCCACTAGGCTATGTGGACTCCGACATTGTGTCGCAAAAAATCACATTTATTAATCCATTTGTAAAACCCTCCCAAACCGACGGATTGCTGAAATGGACGGCGGGAGCAGGTGTGGTTTCGTCCACAGTGAAAGTATATAGCGGAGAAGGCTTTAACACTATTGTTAAAGAAATGGCAACCTCTGCTGCTTTCTATAACATGGGCAGTATCATAAGCGAGCCCGGCCGATATATGTTCTATGTGGAACTAAAAGCCAACGGCACCACTCACATTGTGAGCACTCATGAAGACATTGTGCGCGAGGGTTTGGCGTCCATTAAAATTGACGAAACTTTTATTGAAAACTATAGCGTGCAAGAAGGCATGCTGGCTTATTCCATCAGCAAAGATTTTATTGACGAAATCAATGCGCTGTTAGGAACAGTACATGTGGTGGATTTAAACACAATTGCAGGAGTGCTGGATGGTAGCGTCACAAATGCTGATATTGTGCAAATTGTGAGAAGTCTTATCACCTTCAACATTAATGTGAACGGCAGTGTGCTGGAAAATAAAAAACCAACATATGCATTAGTTTTATCAGACTTTAACATGGTGGTGTTATTGTTTGACCTAGACGCGTATGCGGCAGGAAATTATAACATCAAACTGCTGTCTCGTGGGAACAACAGCACTGCCACTGTGCCTGCAATAATGCAGGGCGAGTGGAGCGAAGAAATTGTTGTTACAAAACTGGCCGCACCTGTTTGTCCAGCGCTGCAGAGTGGCGCATTGGTTGAGGGAAAATTGGTGTTTGAAAGTTTGCCTGACTATGACGGCGACTATATTCTTTATTTCCAAGATGTGGCAAACTCTACAAATGTGATTCAACACACCGTTTCTAAATCCGACATTGAGGGAATCAACTACTATAAAACGGACGAAAATAACTTGGTGGAAATAAACATCAATTCTTTTGTTGCGGCAGAAGTGCTAAGCGCAGGCACGAGATATAAAATCTACTTCTCAGCAAGAGGAACACAGTCTTCCCTTTCCCCTTATAGTGGAACAATCTACTTAAACGGCGTTAAGCGCGAAGTGGTTAATGTGTTTGAAGCGCTGGTGGAACCGTCCACATTTAATGTAACCAACGGCGCGCTTTACTGGTCGAGAGTAGGCAACGCAATAGGTTACGAACTTAATTTTTATAAGCACATTTCTGGAGATAACTTTTCTCTTACTCCTGACGAGACTGTGGAAGTGGTGGCAACTTCAGCCTCATCCTATTCGCTTTCAATGCAAGACAAAGCAGAGTTTTTATCGGGCGCATATCGCGTTACAATAACAGCAATTGGCGAGGGAAACTTCATTATCAACTCGGCTCCAAGCGCACCATTGGTGTTTGTGAAACTGGGCGAAGTGGAAGTGGATTTGATCGACGGAATCTTGTCGTGGGGCGCAGTTTACCACGAAAAAGTATCAGCAGGAAAAGTTGATGGCAGTGAGCGCGTTACTAGGTTTAGAATACAGGTGGAAGAGATTGTTTCCACCACCGAATCAAAATTTAGCGAATGGTACACTGAAGACAGTTTGGTTACAATCGACGATTATCACTACTTTGAACTGCCGGAACAATTTGTGTCTAACAACAGCAAATACAGGCTAAAGATTTATCTTCCCGGCAACAGCACCTATCTGGTTTCAGGCGACCACGCTTTCTCCGAGAGTTATCACCGCTCCGACGCCACAAGCGAAATTGAAATGGACGAAAACGGACTGATAAGTTGGAAGCGAGTGGAAGAAAGATTTGTGGTGTTTGTGGAAGGCAGTCCTCTTTTGTTTGGTGCGGACATGGGCTACACTCCAAATAATTTCTTCAACATCAACGACTATTACCATAACAATGCTGGCACATACTCCGTTTATATGCGCTCGGTCAACAGTAATTCGAGCGACGAGAAATTAATCAGAAGCGTGAAGAGTTTGCAGTTTGACATTCGCATAATAAACGCTCCAACGCTCGTGCTAAATGAGGGTGTGTTAGATTTCTCAGGCGGTGTTTACGAAGAATATAAAGAGCATTTGACGGCGTCCATGATGAAAATTGTTGGAACATTCTTCATTGACGGTGAAAAAAAAGAATCCGTTTCTTTGTATGTGAGAAGTGGCATTGACATCAGTCAGTTAACAAATAAAACATATTATGTTAACGAGCAAGATGCAGACAATGCAATCTACACATTAAACAGAATGGAAGAAGAGCCTACCAATGACTTGGCGCTTAACTTTATTGAAAGAGAAAAGTATAATGTGCAGATAAAATTTGTGGGCTACTCGGGAGAAATCGACACTCAAGGGACCTATCTGGCGTCCACAAAATATGAAGATTCCGAGATAAAAGAAGTTGAGGTGTTACCTCCTCCAAGTCAAATTTCTTCCGCAAACGAAGATTTCTTCTCAGACGATTATTACAACTTTGTTAAATGGAACGCAGTGACGGGCGCAACTAAATATATTGTGGAGTTCTTCCACTACAAGCAAGATGAACAAGATGTTTATACCAGCGAGTTGATTGAATTTTTAACCATTGACACGAGTCATCGTCCTGAATTGTTCTTTGGTTCAGAGGGAGACGGTTATGTTTACTTCACAATCGACAGCGCAATTCTTGCGATGTCCGAAATGACGCTTGCCGACAAAACCATAACCATTAAAGTAACATCAGTGGGCACCACCACAGGAGTGCATACAGAAAAATTTGCAACTTCTGTTGCAAGTAGTTCTCTTGCAATGAACTTTCCTGAAGCGCCAACTAATATTGCTTACAACACGGTGGGTCAGATTTCGTGGCAAAACAAAGATGCTGGCACTGTGTTTATAGAAGTGGTTTATGACAGGTTTTCAGAATACATTGCCGACTATTTAGATTTTATCAACTACTCAAATATAACAAGAACTCATATTGGCGCTAATGTTTATAAAGATCGAATTGTAATTGAAGGCAGTGATGCCAAAAGCATTGGGCTATATAAACTGCAATATTTAACAGGCAAAATTAGTTCCATCAGCGTGCAGTTGTATTCGTTGGCCGGCTACTATTCCGTTGTCAACAAAATTAGCATGACCACAAACAACTCGTTTGCATCTTTCCAAAATGGCGACGGCAGTGTGGATGCTCCCTTTGTTGTTTCAACAAAATCGCACTTGACAAATATTAACTATTATTTAGAAAGCAACTTTATGTTGGGCGCGAATATCACAACCGATGCCATGAAACCAATAGGCAGTGAGGTGCCAGAGAGCCGGGTAAACTATGAGCCATTCCAGTCTTTCACAGGAACGCTTAATGGCGCAGGATATACTATAAACCTAATACTATCAACTGCTATAAAAGACGACAAAAATTATGCAGGATTGTTCTACTTGTTAAGCGAAGATGTGGAAATTAAAAACCTAAACATCTCATTTAAAAACACTGGGTTGAACAGGTTGGTGGGTGCAAGTACCGAACTTTATGTGGGCGGAGTGGCTTACGAAAACGCAGGAAGAATATTTAACACAACCCTTTCGGGCGACATAATATTCCTAAACAACAACAACTCCCAAGTGTCGGCTGCTGTGGGTCTCAACACAAGCACAGGTCAATTAGAAAGAGTGGTTTCCACCACCAACATCACTTACGAATCTGCTGCGCAGGACATAAAACCAACTTCGGTAGCATCACTTGCTGTGGAGAACAGAGGCTTGATTTTTGAGTCGGGCGCAAATGCATCGCTTGTGGGCATATATGTGGGCGGATTGGTGTGCGACAACTTCTCTGTAGTGGAGCGCAGTTACTTTAGGGGCAACCTGCTTTCCGATGCTAAAGGTTCCACAGAAATACGCAACGCGTATGTGGGCGGTATGGTGGCATATGCAGGCGAAGGCTCAGTTATTCGCGATGTTTATGTGGTTGCAAGTGTTGCCATGGTCGACGCACCTATTACATCTAACAGATATATCGGCGGAATTGTGGCAGTGAACACTTCAACAAACTCCACCTTAGTGTCGGCGTTTGCCGCGATAAGTGCGGGAGCACGCGGTATCAATTCCAATCCACAATTAGGAATAATTGCTGGATTTCAAACAATGTCTCTTACCGACAAAAAAGTTTATTATATTAACTCTATTGCAGAAAGTTCATATAGCGGAGTATCGGGAAAGGAAGATGCCGCTAGCGGCACGATTGCGATTACTTCCATCGATGAGTCGCTTGTTATTAATTTGAGCAATGAACTCTTTGAACTGTGGGATACAGGAGAATATGCAGGAAGCATAAAACTTAAGTGGGAATAATAAAACAACATTATACAAAATAATCTGCTTTATGTTTTGATTTATTATTGTAAAAAAGGCGTTAATAGTGTAAAATATAGGTGGTTTTGAACTGCCTATATTTTTTTGTAGTAAATTTTTTTAATATTAAAAAATATAAATTTAGATTTTACTAAAATAAATATAATTAAAAAATCATTTCTAAAAAAACTACTGCAACCAAAACTGATTGAAAATTAAAGAAATAATATGTTTTAAAATTTTCCACTTAAAAAATTTTTCAACAAAAAACATGCTCAAAAAAAGATAATCACAA
>CAYJCT010000025.1:0-6089 GCA_964368745.1 uncultured Christensenella sp.
ATTATGACTATATTTACAAAGACCAAAACGAAATTTCACAAAAACTAAAAAAACTTTGTTTAAAACCAAAAATAAACTTTACTAAAAATAAAACCAAAACAAACCTTGTTTAAAACCAAAAAGAAACTTGACTAAAATTAAAACCAATCTTGACTAAAACTCAAACATAACTTCATAAAATTCATAAATAAATTTTACGAAAACCAAAATAAAACCACTAAAAAGGAAAAGATATGAAAAAAATTATAGGAATTTTTATTGTTAGTTTGCTGTCGTTGACTGTGCTTGCAACAGTGCTTACAGCGGTTATTAAAACAACGCTACCTAACCCCATCAAAGCGGGTTACGAAACTGTGGAAGTTTGGAAAAATGGCACAAAAATTATGGAAGCAACCAAAGACGAAGTGTTGCCAAACGCTCCTTTTCAAGACGAACTTAATAAAATCGACAAACTGTTCAAAGAGTCTTTAACAGATTCAGTGCTGTCCACATTGTTTCAAAACAATGCGTTTAGTTATGGACTAAAAGTTAGAGATGCCGAAAACACAGCAATTGCAAACTCAGTTAAAGACGAGGGAATTTGGTTGGTGTTTATCTACAGTGATGCTGGCACAACTTCAGAAAAATTGCAAATTGACGGCAAGGATTATGTTGACACCACAAAGGCAGAAAATGTGGACAGAAGCGTTTACTATAAAAAACTAATCGTAAAAATTTCCGACACCAGTGGCTATGAAGACGCAACAGTTTATTTGGAAAACACCAACAGAACGGTGGAATCAGGAAGTTTGACCAGTATGTATAACATCAAATTCCTTGCTCGACAAGAAAACCTATTCAAATATCTAAACGAACTAGACGCGTAAAAAAGGCAGAAAGATATCACTAAAATTTTTTCATCATTTTGACCAACAAAATAAAACAATCATTTTAAATCGCAGAAAATTAAAAGTTTCTAATAAATAAAGAAAGAGCAGGATTTCCCCTGCTTTTTTGTTTTTTTATTTTGATCAGATGGGTTTTTAACTTTGTTTTCTTCGTTTTTTTAGTGCCAAAGTGTGCTTTTTATTAAAACTTTTAAGAAAATAAAAAATCATGTGATATTATTTGACAAATTTCTACAAATTTGGTAGATTTGTAGCATACTAAATACAAGAGAAGAATATGAGAAAATATTTGCAAGAGTTTTCTTGTTTCATGTTCGTTCTTTTATCTTTTTTTTTAATATCATGCGTGAATCAGTCTGAAGATATCAAGAGCGTGGAACTCCTAAGCGACAATATAAAATTAGAGTATTTTGTGGGCGACGACTTGGATTTTTCTACCATTGAGGTCAAGGTTGAATTCGCTGACGGAAATATATTTATCATAAATAATAAAAATGTTACAATCGACGCTAGCAACTATGATAAAACCTCACCCGGCACATATAAAATTTTTGTGACTTATGCCAATTACAAAACTTTTGAAATTGAAATTGAAGTTTTAGAAATTGTGCAAACGGGGATTGAGGCTGAGTTGGAACAGTGCGATTTTTTTAACACTTGTCCCAAGCAAAAAGTTGCAGATAATTTGCATTTTTACAAAATTTTTAACAACGGAAACAAAGTGCCACAAAGTTTAGATGGTGCTTCAATTGAGTTTTTAACAGCGGAAATGTTGCCCGACAACGAAGACGCATCGCTTAAAAATGTGTCGTATGTTTTGGTGACGGAATTAGCAACCAATCACATGGCAACTGTGGAGTTGCACAAAACGCCCATAGAGATAACGGATGTGCAGTCGCGGTTTGAAGGCACGGTTAAGTTTTATGAGGGTGTGGAAATTTCTCAAATAAAACAGCATTTGATTGTGGAAGTTTTTTTCAACAACAATTCTGTTGTGAGTGTGGACGACTATGAAGTTTTAAACGATAATTTGACCGTCGACACTCGAGTGTTGAGTTTAAAATACCTCAATTTTTTGTGGGAGCAAAACATCACAATCCATAAATTGGCAGTGCAGTCCATCGACTGGCAATTAAAAGAGGGTTGCGTTATTTTTGATTCATGCACAATTGTGAGTGAAAAAGTTGCGGTGGTGGCAACGCTAAACAGCGGGGCGTTGCTGGAGTTAAATATATTTTCAGCCGAACTGATAAAAGAGAGCGATGAGTATTTTTTAAAGATTGTATATACATTTAACGGTCAGCACATTTTGGAATGGAAAAGCATAACTCCGGCGGTGGCAAAAGCGACTCACATCAGAGCGACGCTTGATAAGGATGTGGAGTTTTATGAAAACACAAATACTGACAGTATTGAGTCACATTTGCAAGTGTGGGAAGTTTATGAAGACGGCAAAGAAATTCGAGTTTATGACGCGACCATAGAGGATTTTGTTTTAGCAGAGGGAGAAAATTTGGTCACAATAAACGCGTGTGGAAAATCTACCACCATAGTTATTGTGGCACTAAAAAATTATGTTTTAAGAGTGGTAGCACATCGGTTGCAGGACGCGATTATTTTTGAAACCGACATGGATGTGAGCAATAAGTTTGCGGTGTGTTTGGATTTGAAAAACGGCAGTGTTGTTGCGCTAAAGGCAGATGAGTTTAGTGTGATTTTAGCAAGCGGTGTAATTAAAGTTACGGCACATTATGACAACGGCACATACTTTTGTGAGTTGACAAACGAAGAAATCACGCCCGTGGTTGTGCTTAGTTTAGTGTCGCATCTGGTTAGTGATGATATTGTTTTTTATTCGGGGCTAACGATAGATTGCGTGCGCGAAAATATTGTGGTGTTTGCATGTTTCAACACGGGAGAGTCAAGGCAAGTTTTTGATTTTTCAATTGAGTGTGACGGCATTGAAACAAAGGTGTCTAGCGTGCAACTAACAATTGGGTTTAGCGGAGTTGAGTCGCAGTTCACCATTTATATTGTGGAAAATAAAATTGAAGAACTTGATGTAGGCTTTGATTTTTTAGGCGATATTTTTATTGGAGATAACTCAATAAACTATATTGACCACCTGACTGTGTTCGCGCGCTACACAAATACAAATGTGGTGAAAATCAACAACTTTACTGTTGTTGAAAAAGTTTTTGAAACCCAGCAAGAAATTATTCAGGTGCAAGTGGGCGATGTTTTCGGCAGTGTGCAAATTTGCGCGAAAGCGGTGGAATATGAAATAATCGCTGTTCAAACAAACACCATTTTTGAAGAAGATGATGATGTGACGGCATGCGTGGAAGTTCGCGTTGAGGGTAACAACGGCAGTGTTTTTGAAGATGAAGTTCTCTGCTACTCAGCCACTTTGAACAACTGGGAAATTGAAATTGAGGTGGAGGGTTTTGGCAGTTGCAAAATTGTAGCAGAGATTACAAGTCTTAAAATATTAGAACATTATTTTAGCATTAAAACTGGCGAAAATGTGTTTGAAAATGAAAGTGACATTTCGCACAAATTGATGCTGACCTGCCTGTTGAACAACGGAAAAACTATCGCGCCAGAAACTTTTGTGGCATCGCTTATGCGTTGCGAAAACAATTTCGACATTGCCGTTTCTTTTGATTTTAAAGAAAGTGCAATTGATTATGTGTTTGAAAATGTGGCGGAATATGTGACGCTGCTGGCAGTGGAAGAGGCGACTTTTTCCTTAATTGAAAATGCAGTAATTTATGCTAGTGATATCAATGTGGCTCACAAAATATATCTGACATTGTATATCAATGACGGTAGTGTTTCGAGTGACTATGCTTTCGTTGGTGCAACTTTAGTGCCTAGCAGCACAAGTGAAAGTGGGTACAATTTATGTGTGAAATTTTTGTTTAGTGGCGTGTTTCACCAGGTGCTATTTTTAGATGTGGAAGTGCAAAACATTGTGGTGGAAAGTGTGAGTCATCGTCTAAAGAGTGGTCAGGTAATTTTAACAATCGATGAGGATGTTTCTCAGTTCATCGAAGTTTTTGCATTGTTGAACAATGGCGAAGAAGTAGAGATTTTAAATTTTGAAGCCCTGCTTATTGCAGACGAGGGCTTGTTTAATTTGCTGATAAATTATGAATATGACCAATCTACAACGGAGGTGGTTTTGCATAACATTTCAGTGGTGGTGCCAACGGCAGAAAATGTTTTCGTTGTGATTGAAAATGAAGAGCCTGTGGCTGCAGATGAAACTGATTTTATGAAATATTTTTCCGTTTGGTTAATGGTAGCCGGCAGAGCGCAAGAAGACATCACGACAGCATGCAGTGTTATTGATGTGGAAAATTTGTCAAATGATTTTGTTGTAACAATTAAGTGGCAAGCGGGAAATTTGCAGTTTGAAAAATCGCTTCAAAAACAACAACTCCAAATAATAACCGATTTTTCACAAATATTTGTACTCACAGGTTTGTCTAAAGGGAAAGACGGAAAGAGAATTAACTACATTGAATTGGAGGTTATCACACCTGATGACGAAAAAATATTTTCTGAAATATCATTTAACATAAACGGAACCGATTATATTTTAGAAAACGGATTTCTGTTTTCCGGCAACCAAGTATTATTAAGCTTTAGAGCGTTTGATGTTTTTACAACCGACACCATAATTTTGTCGTTCACTTACAATAACACATCATATGTGTTAGACATTTCCGCGCAGTTAGGTTAGCAAAAAAAACCACAAAGAACTTTTAAACTTTTGATTTTTTTAAATTATAAAATAAAAAACACCAACCAAGTCGGTGAAATTTTTTAGTTATTATCAAATTTAATTGTGGGAGGGAATTTGTTGTGGAATAAATTTTGTTGCTATATAAAATTATATGTTTTATGAAGTGGATCATTATATAAAATTAGTTGTTGCATTTGGGTTATTTTTTTATCCGCTTTTTATTCGTGCAGTTTTTTGCCAGACTTTAAACAGATTTGCGTTTTGTCAAGCAGCACGGCAAGGAGTTCTTTGCAGGTGAGGCGGTTGCTTTGCGGAATGTTAAGTGTTTTGTGCAAATCAGGGGTGTTTTTTAGCGCGTGTTTAATGGAACTGCAGATGTTTCTTTCGATGTTCACCGATTGAGTTTTATATTTTGTGCTGATTAATTTATACACATCATTTTGCAGCGTTCCCATTTTAAAATCATTTTTAACCATGCCAATAATAGCGCATTTGATATAGTTAAATCCTATCAAACGCGGCGAAAATCCAAGTTTCATTAAATACATGCTGAGTTCTTCATTTAGTTGACAAGTGTCGATAATATCTCTTTTTTCTGTGCGCACATACCCGCCCAACACATTAAAAAGTTCAGTACGGCAAAAACTTTCATCAATACGAAAATAATTTTTTTGGTTTTCTAATTTTTCATATTTTGATTTATTATTGTCAACATAAATTATTATGGATGCGGAAAAAAGTTCAGACGAGTCTGCCAATTCTTTAAATAAATAGCGATAAACTGAAAAGCCTTTGTCCACAAAAATTAAGCCTTTTGTTTGCTTAACCATAATATCAAGCAACTCGCCCACGGATTTCACATAAACAAGGTCGTGTCCGTTTTCACGCAGCAAGGTTTTCAGTGTGCTGGCGGTAGGGTTGTTTCCTTTAGAAAAGTATACCGCCGCCTCAGAAAGACCAACCATTGCATTCCTCTCTACTGACATGTTATTTAGTTTTGAGTATAACACATGTTTTTTACAGTGTAAAGGAAAATTTCCATTTTTTTCCATTTTTCAACATTTTGTACAAATTTACTTTGAGTAAAATGAGTCTTTATGTAGGCATTTAATAAAAAACAAGGTTTTCAATTTTGAATGTTCCATAGTTTTGTACGAAATGAAGATGTTTTTATGCGTGTTTTCAATGTCTTTAATAACTTGACTATAAAGCGAAGTTGGAGTTATAAAAGGTACATTTTTTATGTTAAAAAAAGGAAAATTGGTGTTGCAAGCAAAAGCCACGAAACCTTTTTTAAATAAGGTAATGTTAGTGTTAAAAAGAGTTTATTTTTCATATATTTATTTTAATTGATTGTGTGCTTTAAATTTATGGGTTATAATAAAGAAGGATTTGATAAGCGCACGAAGTGCATTTAATCAAATGCGACGCCTATTTCGAGAATGTTG
>CAYJCT010000025.1:6189-10526 GCA_964368745.1 uncultured Christensenella sp.
TGATAAGCGCACGAAGTGCATTTAATCAAATGCGACGCCTATTTCGAGAATGTTGCAGCGAATGAAATCACTGGAGCAAACGAATGTGTGAGATAAGCGAGTAGCGAATAACCGATGGTTTATAATTATAATAAATAAGAAAGGAGATATATTTATGAAAGAATTTTTATTAAGCGGAGGCGACTATACTGGATTAATCGTGGCAGCAGTTATTATTTTGTTGATTTTGATTGTGGTTGTGATGTTTGTTTCATACTATAACAAATTTGTCAAAATGAGAACGGATGTGGAAGAGGGATTTTCCACTATGGATGTTTACTTAAAGAAAAGATACGATATTATTCCTAATCTTGTTAATGTGGTAAAAGGTTATGCCAAACACGAAAAAGAAACACTAACAAATGTAATAGCGGCAAGAAATATGGCGGTGGCAGCAACCACAACTGATGAAAAAGTTCGCAGCGAAAACATGCTTGCTGGCACGCTTAAGAGTTTGTTTGCAGTGAGCGAACAATACCCAAATCTAAAAGCCGACAAACAGTTTTTGGATTTGCAACAGCAACTTACTGCGCTGGAAGCAGACATTGCAAACTCGAGAAAATTCTATAACGCACGCGTTAAAACATACAACAATGCAGTGCAGGTTTTCCCGGGAGTTTTATTTGCAAAAATGTATGGACATAAAAAAGCCGAAATGTTTAGTGTGGATGAAGAAACTGAGCGTAAAAATGTTAAGGTTGAGTTTTAATTAAAACCACCAAAAGTTAGAGGCAAATGAGAAAAACATTATCTATAATTTTAATGGCTTTGGCGCTGTGTCTGGCGATTTTTTCGGGTGGAAATAGTTCGCTTTATGCACAAAGTTTTTTCTTAGACGACGAAATCGCGTCTTATGTTTTTGAAAGCGTAAACACCAGTGTTGTTGTTAATTTAGACAATTCTTATGATGTTGTGGAAACATTTGTTGCAACTTTTGAAGACGAAGATTATGTGGGCGAAAAGTTTGGTATAATTCGCTATTTAGAAAAAGTCATTGCATTGGATTTGGGAAACGCAAGTAGGGTATATTACCCGCGCATTTCAAATATTGTGGCAATGGTTGAAATGGACGGAAATATTATCCCAAATGCAATGGAAATTATTGAGGAAAGCGACTATCTTCACATTGTGCTTGGAAATGAAAATTTTCCTGTAAACCAAAAAACAGTGACCTATACAATCAGATATAAATATGCTGTCGGGAACGACAGAATTTCAGAAAAAGATTTTTTTTATTTCAACTTGCATGGTCATGACTGGGATGCGGATGTAAAAGATTTTGCCTTTGACATATCTTTTCCGCACTCGTTCGAAATTGCTGACTACAACTTTTTTGTGGGAGGATATGGAGAGAGCGGGCAGCCTAGTTTAGACATTGTTTCAAGCGTGGTGGGCAATAAATTAATTGGGCAATACAACAAAGAAACGCTGAACAGTTTCACAGCGGTAACAATAATGATGGATTTGCCCGAGGGCGCGTTTTCGCAAGTGCCTGAAATTAGTTATAACTCGGATATAGTGGCAATTGTGTTGCTTGCAATTTTAGTTATAATTGCATTTGCAATTATATCCCACTGGAATAAAAAGGCAAAAAATATTCATAAACCCGTGGAGTTTTATCCGCCAAACGGGCTAAACCCTCCTGAAACTGTGTTTGTGGGAAGTGGAAAACTAGACGCAAAAAAAATGACATCGCTTGTGATTTATTGGGCAAGCAAAAAACGATTAAAGATTATTCAGACATCGGATAAGAAAATTGAGTTAGAAAAAATTGACGAGTTAGACGAGAAATCTCCTGCTTATGAAAAGAATATTTTTGCCAATCTTTTTTCTGGCAAAAGCAAAGTTGACATCTCAGAACAAAACGAAGAACTTGCAAAAGCAATGTATCAGGGAGTTGCGTCTGCCAAAGGCAAACACAAAAACACAATTGTGTCAACTGGTAGCAAAGCGGCTGCAATTGCTGTGATGGCGCTGGGGTTGATTCCGTTTTTTGTGCTGGGAATTGTGTATGTGTTAAAAACTGGTTATATTACTTTCATTGGAATTTCTATGTTTCTTATGATACTAAGCGGCGTTGTTGTGTTTTTTACAATGTCGTCATATTTGGCAGGAGCAAGATTTTCTCACAGAACCAAAAGAAAAAGGGTGCAAACAACTATTGTATTATTACTGCTGATGGCATTTTTGATGTTTATAAACGGGGTACTTTTCCAAATAGACATTCTTGACAAGTTTGGACTAAAGTTTATTGCGCCAGCAGTGAGTGTTTGCATTTTATTTTTGTCGAGTTTTGTGCCTCATATCAGGGATGATATTGCAGAACTTTTTGGCAGAGTGCAGGGTTTTCGAGAGTTTATTTTGCTTGCTGAAAAGGACAGGATTGTGGTGTTGGTGGATGAAAATCCAGCGTATTTCTACGACATTTTGCCATACGCTTATGTGTTTGACATCACCGACAAATTTTCAAAAAAGTTCGAAGGGTTATACTTTCCAACCATGGAAAGTTATCAAATGCAAAATACATCGCTGTTAGAAGTGGTGATAATTTCAAACATGATTCAGTCGAGTTTTAACCACTCTCTCAAACAGCACGCCATAAACAACATGTCAAAAAATGTGAGAAGCGGACTTGGTGGTGGCATGGGCGGCGGCGGTGGATTCAGTGGCGGCGGTTTTGGCGGTGGCGGCGGCCGCAGTTGGTAGCAGGTCGTAGTTGGTAGCAGGCTTTAGTTAGTTTCAGGACTTGTTGGTTTTAGGGGCTAGTTAGTCTATCACTTAATGCTGAATAGAAATTAAAAAACATGGTATTTATAGCACCAAAACAGCCTCCCAAAAGGAACTTTCATCATGGAACAAAACATTAAAGAAATAAAGAAGCGTGAGTTTTCGAAAGGTGAAGAAATATTCAACGCCGTAACGCATATTGTTGGCGCGGTTTTTGCTGTAGTTGCAACTGTGTTACTTATTGTTTTTGCCTCTTTTTCCGGAACTCCCCTAAAAATAATTAGCGCAATTATTTATGGATTTAGTATGATTGTCTTATTCGTTATGAGTTCGATTTATCATTTTTTGCGGTTTAACAAAGCAAAACGCTTGTTCAGAATTTTTGACCATTGCTCAATATTCATTTTAATTGCCGGAACTTACACGCCATATTGCTTGGTCACATTGCACGGAACGGCGTGGGGTATAATAATACTGTCTTTAATTTGCGTGTTCACAATTTTAGGAATAACTTTTAATGCAATCAATATGCATGATAAACGCATACAAATATTCTCTCAAATTTGTTATCTTTTAATGGGTTGGTGCGTGATAATTGCCATTGTGCCACTATTACAATTGCTGCCATTTGCAGGCTTCATTTGGCTGCTGCTGGGTGGGATTATGTACACAGGCGGCGTCGTGTTCTTTGCCTTTGGCAGAAAGGTTAAATATTTTCATTCAATTTGGCACCTGTTTGTACTGCTTGGCTGTTTCTTCCAATTCATCAGCGTCTTCTTTTATGTTATTAAATAAATATGGTAAACAATTATTAGATATAGAAAATAATAATTAGTTATATGAACAATAATTTGACATGTTAATAATGATTAGACAAATATGTTATTAAATAATGTGGGAACCTAAAATTAGAACTGTAAACAACAACTAGATATGGTAAATAATAATTAGTTTATGATCAATAATTAGATATGTAAATAATGATTAGACTTGAAAACAATGATTACACATAGCAAAAAAATAAAACCTGTTCAATAAATAGGTTTTGTTTTTTTATGCGACATATAAAATAATGTAATCAAAAAAGCCGGGCTTGCAGAGTTGGCGTTCCCACCAGGACTCGAACCTGGAAATCGACCTTAGGAGGGTCGCGGTATATCCCTTTACCTATGGGAACAAAATTGTCTTTTTGATGTTAGCATAAATTGCAGGGTTAGTCAATTGTATGGTGTTGGAAAGTATTGTGTTTTTTTAAAATAAAATTGTTGTGTTGTATTATGTTGATGTGATTATTTAAAGAAACCTTTATTATAATCAATTCTATTTTGAAATCCTTGCGCTTGGTTTTTATATTTTTTTAAATAATACAGCGCAGGTTATAGTCAATTTTGGTTGAAAATCCTGAGCGTTTAATTACTATAATTTCCATTTTTAAAATCTCGCTTTTGATTATAATGTTTAATATTATTTTTATCGATTAAGATATAAAAAAATGTACTAGGTTTTTGTCTAATACATTTTCATATCTGAAAAGTTTTCTTATTTAATAAGTTTAATTAACTAATATATTA
>CAYJCT010000026.1:0-10132 GCA_964368745.1 uncultured Christensenella sp.
AATCTAATCATGGTTTTTCATATTCTAATTATATGGAAATTAAATGTTTTTTTTGTGTTAAATCTCAAGTATTAAAATATTTTTTATTTGAGTTAAACCTCAAGTTATGTTTTAGTGCAATTCTAATTCTCCCCTTTTCCAACTATGTATAACTTTGCACAAAAATTAAGTTTAAAAGTTTTCATATCAAAAACTTTAGCACCTGTTTTCATAATTTGTTAGCACCAAATTCAAAAGAGTGCTAATCGTATTATAATGTTATTATATGCACATGTCAATAGAAAATGTCACAATTTTTTAAATTTTTATATAAATTTTTAACCACAAAAAAATGGAGTAGCATTCACCCCATTTTAATTTTTTATATAATCTTAATATTAATCCAACTCACGGTCGTATGAGATAATGTCAACCACGCTGTCTCTATTTTCGATATTAGTTATTTCGTGCGCGCTAAACTGAACGGCGCCATAATTTAAACACATTTTATCATAAAAAATTCCCACTTCACTTCCGTCAGTAGCCTCTACCCACTCAGGCACAAAACCCACAATTTCGCGTTTTTCGTCCAGTAGCATTTCCATTGTGGAAAGTGCCAAATATGGCTCATAACCGTTGTCTTTAAAACTTAAACAATCAAACTTGGAAGTGGTCACATCATCTGCAAACTCCGCCTCTTTACCTCTATGTTTGTTGGTTAAAATTATAGGCATTGCCCTGTATTGTTGCAATAAATAGTTGATTTTAACCGAATCAATTTCTAATTTTTGTAGCATTTCGCTGTAATATTCCACGCCAATTTCTTTGCTGGAAATATGATTTAAAAAAGATGATGTTTCGTCAACAAAATGCAACTCATTTCCCAAAAACTGAATTTTTGCGTTAAATTCTGGCGCTTCGCTTTCACTAAATTCCACAATTTCGTGGCTTAAAGGCATAATGCGAGCAACCTTGCTAACATCATTTTTTGGATAATAGAACTTTCTAAAATCTTTTTTGAATTTTTCTTGATACACTCTAAACTCTCGATCAAAATTGATCTCATAGCGGTCGTCGTTTTTCTCATCCACAAATTCGTATTCATATTTTATATGATTTCTATTCTTTTTTGACGGAGTTGTTTTTTTGTTTACCGACTTACTTTTTACATTTTTTGAGGCTTTATTGCCTACTTTTTGCGAGGATTTTTTACCAGAATTTTGGTCTTTCTTCTCATATTTTTCATACTTATTTCTTTTCATAAATCAACACCTCTTATTTGACCTCATTCTATCATAACTAAGTGTCAATTACAATACCCAATTGAAAAATACCCTCATTAATTATAAAAAAGCATTCACTAAAATCATCCAGCAAACGCCTCAAAAAACACAATGATGCTTTTTGCTAAGTATCACGGCAGTAAAAACAAATGAATTTAATTTTATTGAATCAACTCAAATCCAAAATTATTTTGTTTAATAAATTGCACCCAATTTTAGTGGCTTTTAATTGGTCGTCACTTATTTCAATAAGTCCAAGATTAACCAACTTTGCAATCTCTTTTTCTTTTTCTTTTAAAAAATCAGCATTGAAGCGGGCGTTTAGGTCAGAAATACTAATTCCTTCAGTTCGCCTCAGCCCCAGCATAATATACTCTTCGCGCATTTCCTCCGCGGTCAACACATCGATCTTTTCATATTCGCTTTTTCCCGTTTGACTTTCAATATACTTATCCAACTCAGAAAAATTGCTGAATCGCGTGTTGTTATAAAAACTATGAGCCGCAGATCCCACTCCTAAATAGTCCACCATGCTCCAGCAATTGTAGTTGTGGCGCGATTTTAAACCGTCCTTGCAATAGTTGCTAATCTCATATCTATCATAACCCAATTTTTCTAAATAGTGATTCACGAAAGTTGCCATATCAATCACTTTTTCCTCTTTAGGCAACTTAATTTCTTTGTTTTCAACACTCTTAAAAAGCGGTGTTCCCTCTTCCAAAATCAAACTATAAACGCTGATATGCGGCAAACTAAGCGATTTCACCAAATTAATGGAGCGTTTTAAATCAGACTGTTTCTGCGATGGCAAACCAAACATCAAATCCGCACTTATGTTATAAAATCCCACTTCCTGCAAAATGCGAATTGCACATAAAAAATTTTTCTTAGTGTGCGTTCTGCCAATTTTTTTTAGCAACCTATCACTGTGTGTTTGAAACCCCACACTAATTCTGTTGATACCGCTATTTTTCCACTCAAGCGCATGCGACATTGTGACGCTGTTTGGGTTGCATTCCAGCGTGATTTCTGCATCTTTTTGCACATTATAATGCGTTTTTATGGTAGATAATATGGATTTTATATGAGCAGGCGGCAACAAACTAGGCGTGCCTCCTCCAAAATAAATGGTGGTTATCGGTCTGGAATTAAATAATTTTGATTTCGACTGCAACTCCGAAGTCACCGCACGCAAATAATCTTGCATACAATCGCTTTTGTCCACAAAAGACACAAAGTCACAATAAAAACACTTTGACTTGCAAAAAGGAATATGAATATAAATCCCGCATTCTTTCATTAATCAATTTGAAGAATAGACATAAACGCTTCACTCGGAATCTCCACCGAGCCTAGTTGCCTCATTCTTTTTTTACCTCGTTTTTGTTTTTCCAACAATTTTTTCTTACGCGTCACATCGCCGCCATAGCATTTCGCAAGCACATCTTTTCGCATTGCCCTCACCGTTTCACGCGCGATAACCTTGTTACCAATCGACGCCTGAATAGGAATTTCAAACAGATGACGCGGAATAACATCTTTCAACTTTTCGGCAATCGCCCTGCCGCGAGAATACGCCTTGTCTCTATGCACAATAATGCTCAGTGCATCGCAAACATCGCCGTTTAGCAAAATGTCGAGTTTAACAAGCGAACTTTCTTCATAACCCACAATTTCGTATTCCATGCTGGCATAACCGTGCGAACGCGACTTTAATTGGTTGAAAAAATCAAACACAATTTCGTTTAAAGGAATTTTATAAATCAACTCGCACCTGTTGTTGCTCAAATACTGCAAATCCAGATTAATACCTCGTTTTTCCTGACACAGTTCCATAATAGTGCCCAAATATGCGGGCGGTGTGTAGATCATAACCTTAACAAAAGGCTCCTCCATTCTGGCAATCGATTGCATTGCTGGCAAGTCAGACGGGTTGGTGATAAACATCTCTTCTCCCGTAGTTTTAATAATTTTGTAGTTCACGGAAGGCGCGGTTGTAATGATGTCTAAATCAAACTCGCGCTCCAACCTTTCCTGAATAATTTCCATGTGAAGCAAACCCAAAAAACCACATCTAAAGCCAAAACCCAGCGCTTGCGACACTTCTTGTGTGTATTCTAACGACGCGTCGTTAAGTTTTAGTTTTTCCAGCGCGTCTTTTAAATCGTTGTATCTGGAGCCATCCACTGAAAAAATTCCACTAAACACCACAGGTTTTGCGTCCACATAACCGGGAAGCGCCGTGGTTGCAGCGTTTTCTACTGTTGTAATTGTGTCACCCACTTTGGTTTCGCTAACACTTTTTATGCTGGCGCAAATGTAGCCCACATCGCCCGCACGAAGCGAGTCACACTCCTTTTGCTTGGGCGAAAAAATACCCACTTCCACCACTTCATATATGGCTTTGTTTCTAAAGAATTTAATTTTCTGACCCTTTTTTATGCTGCCGTCCACCACTCTAACTAACGATACTGCGCCTTTAAAATTGTCGTAAAAACTGTCAAAAATAAGTGCGCGAAGTGGCGCCAACTCGTCACCCTTAGGTGAGGGAAAAATCTTAATAATCTGCTCCAAAATTGACTCCACATTGGTGCCTTCTTTTGCGCTCACCGCCGGAGCATGGTCTGCAGGAATGCCAATAACCTCTTCAATTTCTTCTCTTGCATTTTCCACATCGGCGCTAGGCAAGTCAATTTTATTGATAACCGGCAAAATTTCCAAATTGTTTTCTAGCGCCAAATAAACATTTGCCAATGTTTGCGCCTCCACTCCTTGAGTTGCGTCCACAATCAAAATCGCGCCCTCGCATGCAGCAAGCGAACGAGAAACCTCGTAAGAAAAATCCACATGCCCCGGCGTGTCGATTAAATTTAAAATATATTCTTGACCCAAATAGTTGTATTTCATGGTGCTTGGAGTTAGTTTAATGGTGATTCCTCTTTCCTTTTCAATGTCCATAGTATCCAAAATTTGTTCCGTTAAATCGCGTTTCGACACCGTGTTTGTCACTTCCAACAACCTGTCAGCAAGCGTGCTTTTACCATGGTCAATGTGCGCCACAATACAAAAATTTCGAATAAAGTCCTGCCTGTTAGCCATAAGTCTCCTTAAAATATAAAAAATTTTAAATTGCATAATATATATATATAAATACAAATATATATAATTATATATCATATATTATCAAATAGCCTATCCCTACTGCAATCAAATTTGAAAAAAATTTAAAATGAAAGTCAAAAGAAAATGTAAATTTGATTAATTTGAAGCAAAATGGTTAGATTTTTGTTAAATTTACAACAATTTTACACATTCGCCAAAAAATAGTAGTCAAAAAAATAATTTTTTGTTACAATAAAAATGTCAAGAAATTAACAATATTACTATACATATTGACAGCATCCCCCACTCGCGTGCCGTGTACTGCTAGGTTCATAGAAAAAACAGTTATTCAAATTTAACATATCACAACTAAAAAATCAAATAACTTTTTTTCTTCTAAAATATAAATTTAGGAAAGAAAAATGAATGCAGACAAAAATGTAGTTGTAGACAATAAAATGTCAAAAAGTAAAAAGAAAGCAGCACAAAATTGTGTGGTCAACACCGATTTTGAACAACATAAGAATTACATAACAAATTTATTAAAGTCTAAAAAATTAGACTGTTTTAAGTTTGACCCCTGCTATTTTGAAACCATGGGAAATATGTGGCTGATTGAAAAATACATTGCAAAATATGGCGTGATAAAAGAAGACGCTCCCGAAAACACATTGCCCGCTTTCACGGAAGCCATAAATTTGGGCTACAGTATTTTAATTAGCGTGCAAATGCTCCACGACGACACATTGGTTTGCTATAAAAATAAATCACTTGCAAAATTAAACAACGAAAATGGCTATGTTGCAAACACCACACTGGAAGAAATAAAGGCGCTTCGGTATAATAACTCCACCGAATCGGTGCCCACCCTTGCCGAAGCACTCGACCACATTGGCGGTAAAACTCCCGTTATAATCGAACTGCTAAACGAAACTGCAGTGGGAAAATGCGAAGAATTACTGGTAAAAACTCTTAACGACTACTCCGTTAAATTCAACTGCTTCCACTCTATTGCAATCATGGCAATAAATCCTTATAGTTTAGAATGGCTATACCGCAACGCACCGTGGTACACTAGAATTGTTAAAAGTTGTAGTTTTCCAAACACAAAAATTTATGCCAATATCAAAACAAAACGGCTAAAAAAATTAAAGTTTCACAAAATTGCTCACGCCGACTTTGTTAGTTATAACTCCAAAGAACTGCCAAATAGATACATTAAAAAGTGCAAACCCGTAGGTGTGCTTGCCTATAATGTTACAACGCAGGAAGAATACGAAAAAGTGATAAAACACTCCGACAATATCATCTTCAGCGGCTTTGACCCGCATATTTAAAAAATCAAATCTTAAAAAAACGCTTTATTTAAGCGTTTTTTTATATTAGTATAAAAACTCAAACTTACAAGAATAAACTGTTAATACACTTTTTTTTAGTAACACAGTATTTTCGTACTTTTCACAGCTTAAAGATTATGCGCCTGCAATGCTCACAAACAACCATCTTCTCTTCCAGCATCTTGTTTACAACACGACTTGGCAATTCCATGCGACATCCCCCACACGACTTATCGTTTAGAGGAACATAAACAGGAAAAATTCCGTCGTTTTTAATAGTTTTGTATTTGGTAAGCATGTCTTTGCTGATTTTACTTTCCAATTTTTTCAACTCAGCGGTCACTTTTTTAATTTCTGGTTCCATGTCCGACACTTTTTTATCGTACACCTCTTTAGCACTTCTATGTCTTGCACGCGCCTTTAATGCGTTATTTTTGGTAACTTCAAACTCTTTTAACCGCTCATTAATTTTTGTAATTATTAAATTGATGTTGCGTTCAATCATAAACAGTTCGCTGCTAAGAGCGTTCACACGCCGCAAATTTTCCTGCACTTCATCGCCGTTTAAATTTGTTGTGTCCACCTTAATCAGCCCTTGAATGATTGCGAAGTTTTTATCGTAATCACTTTTAAGCGCATGATATTCTTTTATCAATTTCTCAGACATGCTTTCCAATTGCAAAGTTTTATTTTGTGCGTCTTTCACATAAGAAATCATTTTATTCATGGTTTCTTTTTCGTTCGCACAGGTTGCATCACGGTTTAGTTTCAGCAACTTTCCGTCTAGTTTTTGATATTCTAACATTGAGTCCATACCCTACTCTCCTAATTTTTTATTTGCCAGTGCAATGTGCTTGCACATTTTTTCATATTTTTCGATATCTTTTTTATATTTTTCACTGTTTTTGCAATGCTGCAAAATTTTTCCCACTTTTTTTTCTAAATACTGCAAATAATTTTTAAAGTCAGATGCGTACCTGGAATTTTTGTCAAAGTTATCACTTCCAAAATAAAGAAAAAACTCATCTTCGTCTCTTGACACAAATTTGTGTAAAGAATTTTTTAAACACTTAAAAACATTGTAAAACTTGCCTCTATCCTGCACTATTATATCATAAACAATAGAAAAACCATTCTCAATTACAAATTTTTTTAAGCAGAACTCATTGTTTTGAGGCTGAAAAATATAACTGTTGCACAAAACGGGAGCGTATTTTAAAATTTCCACGCATTCTTTACCACCCATTCCCGACACTATTGCCTGTGTTATGCCGTCATTTTCTTTAATTGTTTGCAATCCATCGCCCACTCTGATGTCACACTTTTGCGATAGATTTTGAGGCAATAAAAGTTTTACTTTGTTCACACTAGGCGCACTGATGTCTGAAAAAATCACATAGTCCACCTTGTTTTCCGTCAATGCCAAAATAGAAATTTTGCCGTGATCGCAACCGATATCGGCAATTCTCTTGTCAGTTATTTGCTCATATATTGCGGTCATTCTTTTAGTAAGTTTTAGTTTCATAAATTATTCCACATAATCTTGCAACTTCTTGCTTCTGTTTGGTTGCCTAAGTTTTCTAAGCGCTTTTGCTTCGATTTGCCTGATGCGCTCTCTCGTAACATTAAAATCTCTGCCAACTTCTTCCAGCGTTCTTGGATGATTATCGTCAATACCATATCGCATTCTGATAACCTTTTGTTCTCTCGGCGTCAAAGTCTCAATAACCGACATCAACTGGGCTCTAAGCAGACTTTGCGTAGCATCTTCCAACGGCGATTTAACCGACTCATCTTCCACGAAATCCGCAATCTTGCTTTCCTCTTCTTCACCCACAGGGCTTTCCAGCGACACTGGATCTTGAGCAATTTTCTGAATTTCGCCCACCCTTTGCTCGGTGATGCCCATGCGTTCAGCAATCTCAGCATTGGACGGGTCTCTGCCCAACTCCTGCAACAACTGCTTGCTCACTCTGCTAAGTTTGTGAATGGTTTCCACCATGTGAACAGGAATACGGATGGTGCGTGCCTGATCGGCAATTGCTCGTGTGATGGATTGTCTAATCCACCATGTTGCATAAGTGGAAAACCTAAAACCTTTCGTGTGGTCAAATTTTTCCACCGCTTTTAACAATCCAATGTTTCCTTCCTGAATCAAATCCAAAAACTGCATGCTACTTCTATTAACATACTTTTTTGCAATACTCACCACAAGTTTTAAGTTTCGCTCACTCAATTCCGCTCTAGCGCGATTGTCGCCAAGCAATATTCTTTTTGCCAGCGCCACTTCCTGCTCACTTGTAAGTAACTGCGCCGAGCCGATGTCTTTAAGATAAATCTTAACAGGATCATCAATTTTTACCGTGCTGATGATTTTCTTTAAATCTTCGTCCTTGATTTCCTCTTCAGGCGGGTCAATTGTAACGCCTTTTTCTTTAAGTTGTTCAACAACTTCGTTCATTTCTTCGCTTGTCAAATCAAAACGAATCAAGCGTGATCCCAACTCTTCTTCTGTGATACTTCCCATTTTGTTTGCATATTTCACGATTGTCTGCAATTCATATTCTAAATTATTTTCTACTAACATCCCTATATTCCTTTACTTTTTAAAATAATTTCGTTCATTTGTTTATACAATTCTTTTTTCTTATCGAGGTCGGCCTCGCTTGATATTTTTTCCACCAACTCATCTTTTTTCATTTTCCATCCAAATGCAATCAGCGTTTTCACACAATCTAGATAATAACTCTCGTTGTTCTGATTTTCATCAAACTCAAAATTTATCACCTCATAGACATCGTTATTGTTGTCCACATCAAATATCTGAAATAAATTGCTGATAAGCACTTTTTCCTGCATTTTTTCTTTCTCAACGATATACTCATAGATTTGTATGTAGTTACTATTTACCAGCCCGTCCAAAATTTTGGGGTTAAGAGATGCATAACTTCGCTTATGCAACAGCGACGCTATCACAAACTTGGCCGCTTTAACATAAGAATTTTCTTTCACATTAAGCAACTTTTCATCAATTTGTTTGTTTGGCTCTTTGTTTTCCGGTTGTGAAGCCTCATTCAAGTCTCTAAGCAGAACCGACATAGTAATGTTCGAAATCTCTTTAATAAGATTCATGTAAATGTCTTTTTCGCTATCGGTAGAAAGTTTTTTAACAACATTAAGAGCATCGGAAACAAACAACTTTTTTTGTTCCAATTTGGTCAAATCATACTGTGACTCATAGTGCCTAATCAAAAACTCCACCCAATAATACGACTCTTCCACCAGTTTTTCGAACTGTTCTTTTCCAAACTGAAGCACAAAACTATCCGGATCGCTATCTTTTGGCAAAGTGGTAACAAACACACTAAGCCCTGCGTTAACCAAAATATCCAAACTACGAAGCGTGGCCTTTTTTCCCGCTTCATCGCCATCAAAACAAACCACAACCTTGTCACAAAATCGCTTAATTTCGCGTGCGTGGTGCAAAGTTAGCGCCGTGCCCATACATGCAACTGCATTTTTCACGCCATTTTTATATAGTGAAATAACATCCATCTGACCTTCCACTAGCAGCACTTGTTTTAATTCACCAGATTGCTTTAACTTTTTTATGTTGTTAATGCTGTAAACACACTTGCTTTTGTCAAACACAACGGTTTGCGCGGTGTTTTTATATTTTGCAAAATCAGCCTTTTCAAGCAACCTTGCACTAAATCCTAAAACATCGTTGTAACTGTTGATTATGGGAAAAACCAATCTCGACGCTAGTGAGTCAAATAAAGTTTGATTCTTTTTTTCGCCCACACCCGACAAAATAATGTCGCTCTCCGAAAACCCCTTTCCCTTTAGATGTTCAATAACTTCTCGAAATCCAAGACTATAGCCAATACCGAATGTCCGCACAGTGTCGCTATCAAGCCCTCTTTTTTTCAAATACGCTTGCGCCACATCTGCTCGGGGATTTTTAAGGTTTGCATAGTAATGTTTTGCAGTTATATTCAAAATTTTTAGCGCAACTTCTTTTTGTTTTTTTATCACTTGTAAATTAGAATTTTTTTCAAACTCCGGCATTTTCATGTTGGCTTTATCTGCCAAAATTTTACACGCTTCAAAAAACTCCACCGACTCAATTTGCTGCACAAACTTGATAACATCGCCACTCGCCCCGCAACCAAAACAGTGATAAAACTGCTCGTAATCGTTGATGGCAAAAGAGGGTGTTTTTTCTAAATGAAAAGGACAACACGCCCAAAAAGTTTTGCCTTTCCTATTCAAAGTCAAATATTTTGACAACACCGACACAATGTCGTTATTTGCTTTAAGTTCACTAATCCACTCAGATGTAAACCCTTTTTCCATTATACCTCAAATATTTTTTTCTTCATCTAAAATTAGCAATACGCTGCTACTAATAATAGAACTGTTTTTAAA
>CAYJCT010000027.1:0-9857 GCA_964368745.1 uncultured Christensenella sp.
TGTACACAACCAAATTAAATGCAAAAAAGAAAAAATAGTAATAAACCTCAAATGCAAAACTAAAACAATAAAAAAATCTTTTCAACTATATTTTCCTAAACTTGTTTCACTTGACATTTTGCAAAAAAAAATATATGCTATTTTAATGACAATTTTATATAAAATAAAATTCAAATAAAACCTACAACAACTTTAATTTACAACAGAAAAAAACACCTCATCATATTCATTAATAAAAAACCAAAGGGAGAAAAAAGTGATAGATATAAACAAAATATGGAGTCAGACATTAAAGATTTTGCAAAGTCAGGTAACCAGCGTTTCTTTTGACTTGTGGATAAACACTCTTGAACCTATCGCTTTTAACGACGGTGTTTTTTATTTAAGCACCACAAGCGAAAGCGCAAAAAACCGCGTAATCGAACTGCACGGCATGCAAATAAAACTTGCATTAAAAGAAAACTCCGACGAGATAAAAGACTTTAGCGTGCTGGACCCATACGAGAGGGAAGAATACTTAAAAGAAAATGAATCTAAAATAAAAATTACCGACTTGGAAGACAGACAAGTTAAATTCAACCAAAAATACACCTTTGACAATTTCGTGGTGGGCAATAGTAACAAATATGTTTATGCTGCAGCAATCGGAGTTGCACAAAGCCCCTGCAAAATAAATCCTCTGTTTATTTACGGCGGAACGGGACTGGGAAAAACGCATCTGCTTCACGCAATTGGCAACTACTTGGCAAAACACTCGCCTCAACTAAAAGTTGTTTATGTGACTTGCGAAAATTTCACAAACGACTATATTGAAAGTTTGAAAAGCGGCGGAAATGCCTACAACAGCAAATTTCGCGAAAAATATCGCAATCTAGATGTGCTTATGATTGACGACATTCAATTTATTTCCAAACACAGCGGCACTCAGGAAGAATTTTTTCACACCTTTAACGACTTATACGAAAACAACAAACAAATCATCATCGTATCCGACCGACCACCCAAGGAAATTGCAACACTTAAAGAGCGCATGGTAAGCAGATTTAGCATGGGACTTATTCAAGATGTGCAAACACCCGACCTAGAAACGCGACTTGCAATTTTACAAAAAAAGGCGCAAGACGAAAAATATAATGTAAGCAAAGAAGTTATCAACTACATAGCAGAAAACTGCGACACTAACATCCGCGAAATGGAAGGACTGCTTAGTAAAGTGCATTTCTTTGCCACTCTTCACTTAAAAGAAGAGGCAACCATGGAAGATGTTAAAGAAAGTTTGAAAGACCATATTTCTTCCAGCAAACAAAATCTGAACAGCGATGTCATAATAGACTGCGTTTGTAAATATTTCAGCATCGATAAAGCCGACCTTTTAAGCAAAAAGAAAAATAAAGAAATTGTTGAACCTCGCCAAATCTGCATGTTCATTATCTACGAAATGCTGGATTTGCCACTAACTTCCATCGGTCAGATTTTTGGCGGAAAGGACCACACCACAGTGATTCACGCCAAAAACAAAATTAACGATTTGATAAAAGAAAACAACCGCATAAAAGTGGCAGTGAACGACATAAAAAGCATGGCAAACCGACAATAATGACCAAAATTGTGGAATTGTGGACAACTTCTAAAATTTATCCACACACTTATTAACATCAGCACCTGCTATATTTTGACAACTTTTAACCATTCTTAGTCACCACTAACACTACATATAGAAATATTTTCACTTATACACATTTCCACAGCACATATTAACAACACTATTATAAAAGAATATTAAATAATAAAGGAGAGCGAGACATTGAAATTAATTTGTGAAGGACTAGATTTGGCCGACTCTATAACAAGAGTGAGCAAAGCCACTAGCAATAAAACAACAAATCCTATACTTGAAGGAATAAAAATTGTAGCAGAGGAAAACTATTTAAAACTAACTGCTACCGACCTTGAACTTACAATTGAAAAGACAATAAAGGCGGATGTGAAAATTGAAGGCGAGATTGTTGTGCCCGGCAGATTTTTTAGTGAGTACATTAAAAAACTGAACAACGAACAAATCGAACTGGAGTTAGACGATAAAAATATTTTGCACATAAAATATTCCGACAGTTACGGAAAAATCCAGTGCTTAAACGCAGGGGAATTTCCTGTTATCAAAAAAATAGACTACAACCAGTTTTTTGAAATTTCGCAACGCGACTTAAAGTCGTTAATAACAAAAAGCGTTTTTGCAGTAGCAACTGACGACATTAGACCCATCTTAAAAGGTTGTAAACTGGAAATCGATAACAAAAAAATAACAGCAGCGGCTCTCGATGGTTATCGCTTGGCTTTGGTTAAAAAAGAACTTATAAATGCAAGCAATAATTTTGAAGCCATAATTTCTGCAAAAAGTTTAAAAGAGATTAACAACCTACTTGAAGACAACGACGAGTTGACAAAGGTTTATGTGGAGCGCAATCATTTGATGGTGGAGATTGACAACACAGTTATAACATCGCGCTTGCTTGAAGGCAATTTCATCAACTATCGCCAAATAATACCCACCAATTTCACAAGCGTTGTGGTGTTAAATAAAGACCAATTAGAAGACGCAGTGGAGCGTGCATCCTTGCTTTCCAAAATTGATAAAAATAATTTAATTAAACTTATTGTAAAAGAAAAAGTTATGGTGCTTTCCAGCCACAGCGAAATTGGCGACATCAAAGAAAACATAACCATATCACTTAAAGGAAACGATTTAGAAATTGCTTTTAACGCGCGGTATTTTGCAGAAGCACTTCGCACCATAAATGACGAGTTTATAAAACTAAACTTCACTTCCACAATTGCACCGTGCATAATAAACAGCAACGACACCGATGAATACACCTTTTTGATTTTACCTGTGAGAATGGTTTAGTTTTTAATTATCTGCGAGCCGATAGGTAAAACGGAGTTTCACAAGCACATTACGATTATGATATAAACATATTTATAATAACATTGTTTTAAAAAATAAGTTAAAAATTAGAGTTTTATTTAAAGATTTTTATACCGTATGTAAAATAATATTTTACTATTAAATGTATTGACAGAATAGTGATTATTATTTATAATTAATAACGCAAAGTAAGTTTTAGTGTTATTTATATTAACAAACATTAAAACGATAACTAATTCGTATATAAAAGGGAATACTTGATATGAAAAGAACATTTCAACCAAAAAAAAGACAGAGAAGTAAAGTTCATGGCTTTAGAGAAAGAATGAAAACAACTAGTGGCAGAAGGGTACTAAAAAGAAGAAGAGCCAGAGGAAGAAAACAATTATCAGCTTAAAAAAATTAAAAATGTGTTTTAAGTGCTTTAAATATTAAGCACTTAAATTTTTAATATAGGGAAGTTAAAAAAATTGTTAAAAAGCCAAAACAGGTTAAAAAAAAGAAAAGAATTTAATTATGTTTTTAAAAAAGGTAGAATGATGTCCAACAGTGATATCACGATATATTTTGTTTCAGCAAAACGAAAAGATGTAAAAATTGGATTTACTATAACCAAAAAAATTGGTAAAGCCCACGAAAGGAACAAAATAAAAAGGCGTCTTAGCGCCATCATTTATCCTATTATTAAAGATTTTGAAAAAGATTATACCATTGTGATAAAGGCAAACCGAAATATTGCAGAGGAAAATTTTTCCAAACTTAAAGAAAATGTGATGCAGTTATTAAATAAAACAGGGATTTATAACAAAGATGTTTTATAAAATACAAAAAATTATTTTATATCCTTTCCAAATTATTGCTTTAGTGTTAGTATATTTATATAAGAGTGTAATTTCGCCCATTTTACCAAAAACCTGCATCCACACTCCTAGTTGCTCCACTTACACAATAGCGGCACTAAAAGAACACGGGCTGATTTTTGGATTAGTTTTGAGCGCAAAAAGAATATCTCGATGCACTCCCTTCCATAAAGGAAAAGAGGACTTTGTACCTTTAAATATTAGAGGAGATAAAAAATGGATTTTTTAATGGCACTAAAACCTTCGGGGTTTTGGTCAAACATAATTTTTAATCTAGAGGGAAACATAAAAAACTATGCCCTAACGCTTATCATCATCACGCTAATAATAAAATTAGTGATGATTCCTTTTGATTTTTATAACAAATATGTAACAAAAGTAAACGCGCGAAAACAAGCAGTGCTTCAGCCTGAACTGGAAAAAATTAAAAAGCGCTACGCAAACAATCCCGAAATTCAAAATAAAATGCAGATGGAACTCTACAAAAAAAATAACTACAACATTGTGGGAACTTGTTTAGGAATGCTTGTTTATATGGCGCTTACAATGGTTATATTTTTCACATTGCTAAACTCGCTAAATTCCATTTCCGCCTACAAAATCACCGAAGAATATGCAACACTTAAGACAGAATATTCACAGGTTTATGACGAGAAAATCGCAGACGGAAAATCTAGCGAACAAGCGGTGGACAGCGCTCAAACTGCAGTGGTAATAAAATATGGAGAAATTAAAGAAGACTTTTTGTGGATAAAAAACATTTGGAGACCAGACACATCCACAGGTTCTATCATGACCTACAAGGACTATAAGGCGACCGCAGAAAAAATAGACAAAGAAACCGAGTATAACGAGGCTTTCGAAATAGAATACAATATGATTATGAAAAAATTACAAGAAAGCGAAGAGTATTCTAAATGGAACGGATATTTTATTTTGAGTATACTGTCTGCAGGATTAACGATGGGCTCACTAAAACTTTCCACATATATTAGCAAAAGGAGAGCAGCAAAAAGCGGACAGGCAATCATTACACCAGCCAACGACACCGCAAAAACCATGACACTTATCATGCCAATAATCATGGGAATTTTCACACTGCTATATAACGCAGCGTTTGGTCTCTACATTGTGGCGGGCGCAATTTTCAGTTTCATAACCACACCACTTATAACCGTGGTTGTGGATGCGATAGATTACAAAAAACAAGAAAATGAGGCACAAAAACATATAGCAACTTATAATAGAAACAAAAAGGGATAGTGATAATTATGAGAAAAATTGAAGTATCTGCAAAAACAGTTGAACAAGCCATAGAAAAGGGACTGCAAATGCTGGGAACAGCAAGAGAAAATGTGGAAGTTGTGGTTTTAGAAAAAGAAACAATGCTTAAAAAAGCAAAAATAGAAATGGTTATTTTTGCAACGCCTGAGGAAAGAGTGTCTTTTAATGAAGAACAAAAACAACAAAATTCCGCAAAAAATAAAAAGAGCACAAATAACTTTTCAGGCGCACAAAACAGTTCGCACTCACACTCTTCCAACAAAAGGTCGAACATCAAAGTGAACATAAATAAATTGGACACGACACCAGTTGTGGAAAGAGAGGAATTAACAGAAACCGAAACAGAAATTTCGAGCAAAGTTATAAATTTATTAACCGAGTTTTTTACATTTTACAATAAAGTTGGCGTGTTCGCAACGGTGGCACAAGACGATGATTTGTGCATAAAAATAACGGGTGATGGAATGGGCTCGCTTATCGGACATCACGGTGACAATTTGGAAGCGGTACAAAACATTGTAAACACAATTGTTAAAAACAAATTTGAAGACTATAGAAAAAAAGTTTTTATCGACATTGAAAATTATCGTGAAAAGAGAAAACAATCACTTGAAGGTTTGGCAAAAAGAATGGCAACAAAAGTGCTTACTGTGAAAAAAAGTTTGAAACTGGAAGCGATGAACAGTTTTGAAAGACGCATAATACATTTCGCACTTCAAGGCATTGAAAACATTTCAACCTACAGCGAGGGCAACGAACCTAATAGATATCTTGTTATTGAGTATGTTAAATAATTTTTTCAAAAACAAAAAATCAAATAAAAGAGTGTTGTTATGAAAGATAGATTTGTGATAGTAAACAAAATAATAACCGACGAATTGCTTCAGGCAACGGAAATCAACCGCGAATATTTCGAGGGAGATGATGTGGGAGAAGTGGATGTTTATATGTCGTGGTACAACAAAAACAACAACATTTCCATGTTCATAAAAAAGGGGCGCGAGGTTGTGGGCTACATCACTTTTATGCCCATATCAAAAACATGTTTTAACAAATTTAAAAAAGGCGAAATAAAAGACTATCACATAACGGGAAAAGATGTTCGGCAATTTGTTGAAGGCAAAAACTATGGATTAATCGTGGGTGTGGCAATAAAAAAGGAATATAAGGAAACCGACGCATTTCTAAACCTTGCCGTTTCATTTTATAAAAGACTAAAACAGATGCACAAAAAAGGCATCGAATTTGTGTCTATCATAACCGACTGCATAACTGAAGACGGCGAAAATTTAGCAAAATCTCTGAATTTTAAATTTGTAAACGATAGCCATGGCGGCAAGGTTTATGAGGGAAATATTACATAGTTTTGAATTTTGATATTTAAAAAAATAAACAATTGAAATTCCAAATATGATTTATAATGAATTAAGAACAAAATAAAAACACCTGATAAATAATCAGGTGTTTTTTAAACTACGATTGTTAAAATGAAGTTTATACTTTTTGTTTATAAAACAATATTTTAGTATTTTAATTGTATTATTTATGTTCTAATCTACTATTTATTTTTTAAACTAGCAACTTAGTTAAACTAGTATATTACTTTTAATAACTTATTTTGCGATTGCTATTATTTCTTATTTTTAAAAAACTTTATTTTATCAATTTTATTCCATGTTCTTTACTTTTTAATAATCTGGGTTTTCCACAGCCATGGAGTTTGAAAATATTTTCCTTTTATACTTGCAATTATCATAACCAATTTGGTAAGGGTGGTCAATATCAAAAATCCAATTGCACCAAAATATAGCACCATCAGCGTAAACTCTGCCCAAATCAAAGAGGTTTTGATTGCCCAGTAAGATATGATAACAGCAATGGACAGCATATCGATAATAAAAATATCTAATCCTTCATTTGCATGAAATAGTGCAAATTTATTTTTTCTATTGATAAGCAATGGAATGAAAAACAAAATATATGCCCACCACGCGAATTTTTTAGCCTCACTTATTTCATCATTTGAAATTGTTTGAGTTGTGCCTGCTTGCTTTTTTTCAGGAAGTGGTGCGGTTACATCAAAGGCAACTTGCGATTGGGTTGCAGCCTCTAACACAGGTTCGTTTTTGCTCTCTTCTTCATCTTTTTCAACTTGTTGGTGTCTTTCATCTGATAAATCAAACATAACATCTTTTTCTTCCACACTTTCATTTTTTACTGGAAGATTGTTTTTAGGAATCAATGTCATAGGCACAAATTTTTCATAAAGTTCGGGATCCGTTTGAGTTTCTTCTTGTTCTACCTCTTCTTGCAGTTCATCCGCTTCTGCGCTTGTTTCTGTTTCTTTTTCTACATTACTTTCTTGCAGTTCGCCGCCAGTTTCAGAGTTATTCAGTGTTGTATTTTCAACTTCCAAATCTCTACTGTCAGACTTATTATCTCCATCTAAAAATCTTACAACCTCTTCATCGCTTGCGGATGTAGCATAGGAAATGTCCACATTTTTTACTGAATTATGGACGGATGATGTGTCTGCTGCCGCCTCAGGCTCCCATTCATCTTCTTCATCATTTTGTTCAGCAACATCAAAAATTGATTTTTCGCTCATATCGCTGTCGTCAAAAGTTACGGGCTTATCGTCATCGTTTTCCTCTTCATTGTCTTGAGAAAAATTATTTTCATTTTCTTCAGCCTCGTTTTTATCCGCCAGTTCAGAGGTTTCATCCTTGTTTTGATTGCCAAACAAATATTCATCACTTGGGTTATCTTGCATCTGGCAAAAGTTTTTTTGTGGGTAGTCATAGTCTAGCCTGTCTTCGTTTTCATCAGTGATAGTATTTTGTTCACTGGTATCGTTATCTTCAAGCGTATCCTTTTCTTCTTCATCTTTTTCTACAATTTCATCATCTGAATCATCTTCTTCTTCCTCAACACTCGTTTTAGCGTTTTCAAGTTCATTTGAAGAATCGTTAGAAAGGTAGGTTTCCTCATCTACAAATTCAGTGTTTTCAAAACTTATTGTATCAACAACTGTGTTTTCAACTACTTTTATTTGAGTTGTACTTTCAGAGACATTTTTCTCATCACTTTCTGCTGTGTTACTTTCAACGCTTTCAAAATTTTGTGTAGGTTCGCAAAAAGGAACATCCAAAACAGGCTCATCAACGGTTTTTTCAGCATTCAGAGAGTCGGCGGTTGGAGTAGTGTTTGCGTTTTCTTTTTCTGAAAAATTGGTCTCATTTTTTTCCGTTTGAGAAACTGCGCTGGTTGGCTCACAAACCGGCGCACTGTGTTCAGCAACTTCATCCACATCCAAAATGGTTTTGTTGGCAGAAAAAGTTTCAAAAAGTTTGATGCGCGCCTCTTTTGTTGCATCAGTTTTTGTGGAAGTTTCTTCCTGTTTTTTTCTTCTAAGCATCGACAATGCACTAAGTGCCTCATTAAGATTTTCTTTTTTATCCATAACAACCCCAAAATTAATTTAAGTTATTTTTTTATTTTTTTGTTTAACTATTTTCGCTTGCGTCAAGTGCTTCGCTGATTGACTTTCCATCTTCACAATTGCATGGCTCATGGTTTTCCTCATCTCCGCAGTCGCACTCATCGTCACAATAGAACTCATCGTCGCAATCACAGTCGTCCCCGCAGTCTTCGCAGCCATGGTCGTGGTGATGGTCGTGGTCATGACCACATTCGCAGTCGTCCTCATCTTTCTCAAAAGGGAAGTCGGCATATTCCTTATAGTCTTTTTTCAGCGCTTTTTTCAGTTCTTTAAAATACATTTTTTGGGCTTTTTCCAATTGACTAACAATATAGGGATTATGCGAACCTAAAAAACTTGTTGCAATTTTTCCCTCATTAGTAAGCATAATATTTATGCAAGTGCAACAATTTTCATCTAGCATCACGCCATTTTTTTCGTTTGACACTTTAACATTAATATCATTTGGAATCTCCAGTTTAAAATCATCCATAATTATCTCCTAATATATATTTTACAACATTTCGCTGTTTTTTACTATTAAAAAAATATGTTTGTTAAAGAAATGGAAAAAAATGAGTAAAAAAAATATATTATATACTATATGTTTATTTAAGAATATACTTATTTTCTATCTCGTAATAAAAAGCTTTTTGATGTTAATCTAACACCAGAGGGTGGATTTGTAGCCATAGTGTATCCTCCTATAATAACCTTAAGTTGCTTACTATTGAAATAATAATTTTCGATGGACAAGTCAAGAAAAAAGCACTAAAATTGGTTACTTAAGGGAATAAACACGAATACATGATTAATGAAAAAATTATTAATGGAATTGAGCGAAAATTCTCACAAAAGGATTGTACAGATAAACCCTTCACAATAGTTATTTGGCAATCCTCAAAAGACGGTTTAGCATTTGATCTACAAGAATATGAACAGACTTTTAAGAAGATGGGGATTATTCTTATTAAATTATCAGATAAAGGACCTCTTTGGATTAAAAATGAAATATTAGTTAATTCGGATAATAAATACTTGATATATGTAGATGATAAACCTTTGTCTGATTATAAAAACCCTATAATAGATTTGGAGTTAGCTTATCCTGTTTTTTCAGCAGATCAATGGTCAATGTACCTTGATGAGGTAGGATTGGGAGGAAGACCTGATCTACTTGATTTTATTAAATCATATTCAAAGTTTTTTAGTAAAGAAAAGATGAGGAAGGGTCTTGCTAAATTTATTAAAAAACCTCAAGAAGAAACAGGAAAATCACTGGAATTAAAATTACTTGCATCTTATG
>CAYJCT010000028.1:0-9845 GCA_964368745.1 uncultured Christensenella sp.
ATTAATATATTAAAAAACTTTTTTCAATCTGACTGTGATTTAATGAGTTAATCTGACATCATATTTTTGCTTTTATTATAAGATAATTTATATATCAAATTTCTTGTTATCAGATAACTTGTTATTTAAAACTAACATAACTTGTAATTAAACTAAAATAACTTAATTTTTAAAACTAATTATTAACAAATTAATCATCATATTTTATTTTTTTGTATTCCTAATATATTGCGTATACGCATCAGAAAGTTTACTCACAAATTCGTCCACTTCTGCCGTTGTGTTTAGTGCAGAAAAACTAATTCTCATACTGCCCTGATGCAATGAAAGCGGAACATTCATGTTTGCCAAATTGCGATTTTCCTTTTTTTTGCTGGAACACGCCGAACCCAATCCCACATAAATTTCATCTTTTTCAAGTATATGCAAAATGGTTTCACTGCGAGCATTTTTTAGCAATATCATTGTGATATATGGCGAGGTATTTTTGCCCACCACAACAATTTTATCTCCCAAAATTTCGTATAATTTTTTTAGCAAATGCTCTTTCAAAGAAACAACATGTTTCCAATTGATTTCTAAATTTTTTTTCTGGTGCTCCAGCACATACTCAAAAGAACAAATCGCCGCACTGTTTTGCGTACCCGAGCGCAAACTCATTTCCTGCCCTCCGCCTAACAAAAGCGGTTTTATGTTGCAACCTTTTTTCACAAAAAGAGCAGCAACACCCTTAGGCCCGTGCATTTTATGCGCGGAAAATGTGTAGAGGTCAACGCCTAAATCCGACAAGTTCACATCAATTTTTCCCACTGCCTGTACTCCGTCAGAATGGAATACGATGTTTTTTGAAACATTTTTTGCAAGTAGCGCTAATTTTTTTATGTCGTTAATAACGCCCGTTTCGCTGTTAATGTGCATAATGGAAACAAAGGAAACGCTTTTATTCAGTTTAGAACAATAGTCGTCCAAATCAATTTCTCCATTTTGGTCAACCGCAATAAACTCCACATTGTGACCCGTGTTTTGAAGTTGCTTTGCCACCTCATAAACCGACGGATGTTCCGACATCGAAAAAAGCATCTTGCCCGCATTTTTTTTAGCAAAACTTAAAATTGCCATATTGTTACTCTCTGTTGCCGACGATGTGAAAATAAACTTATCAAACGCGCTCGCTTTGAGATTTTTAAGCATATTTTCTCTTGCTTTTTCGATGTTGTTAAAAACAGCCACACCTTTGTCATACAAGGCATTTGCGTTAAAAAAATCGTATTTAGCAGAGTGCGTAAGCACATTTAATGCATCATCACTTATTGGGGTTGTACTTGCGTTATCAAAAAAAATCATATATTACCTACAAATATAATTTTAGCATAAATGCAGGCGATTATCAATGTTTATAAACGCCAACAAAAATTTTTATTAATTTTTATTACCTAAAAACTTTGTAAATTTATAGTAGTCTGCAAAAAATAAAATTAAAGTTAATCTAAAATTAAACAAATACCTCAATGTCCTTTGAACTATTTCTTAATGTGAAAAAATTTATTTGTGCATAAAAGTTCCAAGTTATTAATTTCCACTTATCAATACAAATTCAATTCAAATCAAATTTTATGACCCATAAAATATTTTAATATGGCACAAAGTTTAACAGTGTGTCCAGATTGTCGGAATAAAGATACACTTCAGGAACTTGTCCCACAATTATATTTTCACAAATCAATACAGATTGTGATGTGCTGATATTTTTGTTGAAGAAGGGAATTACAACGCCTAGTTTTGTTGTGATGCTTATGTATAACCTGTGTAGCGTTTGGTTTATGCCTGAAAATTCAAACTTTGAACTAAACTCGCAAATAACCGCGCCAATGGGCTCAACTTTAACATGAACATTAGGACCCATGCCAGCAAGCATATTAATGCCCGAAAAATTTCCCATAGGAATTTTGACCCCAGCGCTTCCAAATTCCATAATTTTTTGCTCTGTGTAAACTGCCAAATCGTTTGTTAAATTATTTATCTCCATGCTTTTTGCCTGAATCATAGTGATATTCCCCATCTCATCGGTCAAAATATTCACTAAATCGTCGTAGACAATGTTGCTCTGAATCACCTCAGTGATGGAAGAATTTACTGCTTTTGTTGCCACTTGCTTGGTGTTAAATTCCACACTGCTAATCAAAATTGGATTAACCGTTATCATATAATTTAACAGTACAAAAATGAAAAAAACCAACACAAAAAAAACTAACAAAAGTTTTGTTTTGCTGCCTTTATTATTGGGGCATTTTCGCCTGCTAAAAATAGAAATAGTCATATAAAATTATATGGCAATTCAGCACTCTATTATGCTAAAAAGGAAAGTGCTCATTTATTTGAAATGTTGTTTATATAAAATATTATTTTTATTTTATATAGTAAAAAATATATTTAAGCAATAAATCAATATAAATAATAAAGAAATATCTTTAAGTTAATAAAAATTAAAATCAACGAAAAAAATCATTTTTTCCCAAACTTTGTATTCAATTAAAATTCATTTTTATTAAAAATGTATATCAAAAAATATAATTATTAGCCATAGAATTAAATAACTCTATTTCATTATATTTTATTTTTCACGCCTCTTTTGTTCGAGAGTTGAAAATTAATGCAAAAATGTATGCAAAAATCACAGCCGCAGCAATTCCGCCACCCGCTGCAGCAAATCCACCCGAAAACACTCCCAAAATCCCTTTTTCTTTCACAGCGTCAATCACACCTCGCACCAAACTTCTGCCAAATCCCGTTATGGGCACAAGTGCGCCCGCACTCGCAAAATCCACAATGGGTTGATATAACCCCAACCCCTCAAGAATACCACCAAAAACAACAAATAACACCAAAATTCTTGCACTTGTTAAATTGGTTTTTATAATTAAAATTTGACCCAGCAAGCAAATGAATCCGCCCACTAAAAAGACTTTTAGATATAATAATAACATACTCAAACCTCACATACAATTTCAACTGCATGACAAATTCCGGGAATGCTTTCCCCCTGTTGACTGCTAAGAGAACTGAGCATTGCGCCCGTTGCTGCAAACAAAACGCGCTTATACTCACCCGCCAGCATTTTTTTGAAAACATAAGAATTTAGCACCAATGCACTACATCCACTGCCACTTCCTCCCTGAAAAGTGTTTTGACTGCCACTGAAAATCATTTGACCGCAATCGCAATGATTTTTTTTAAGCACATAACCTTTGTTTTCCATCAAATCATTAAAAAGTTCACTTCCCAACTTCCCCAAATCCCCCGTCACAATCAAATCGTAGTCGTCAGGTGTGGAATTGGTGTCGATAAAATGCGAAATAATTGTGCTCATGGCAGCAGGCGCCATAGCAGCACCCATATTATTGGTATCTTTTATTCCATAATCGGTAACTTTTCCAAAGGTGGCAGACGCAATTTTTAATGGACTTCCCGTTTGCGATAGAATCGTGCATCCCGCGCCCGTAACCGTCCATTGAGTTGTAGGCGGTCGCTGATTTCCCAACTCCAACGGAAATCTAAATTGCCTTTCCACTGTGCTGAAATGACTGCCCGTACAACATGCGATGTTGTTTAAATGTTTTCCGTCAATCAAACACGCAGCCACCGCAAGTGATTCCGACATTGTGCTGCAGGCACTGTATAACCCCAAATGCATAGTGTCAAATTTTCGCGCCGAAAATGTGGATGATATCAACTGATTCAACAAATCTCCAGATACAATCATGTCGATATCGCTCATTTGCATCTTGGCTTTGTCCACCGCGTTCACAATGGAATGCTCAATAATTTTTCGCTCTGAAAATTCATACGACTTTTCATCGAATTTGTCATTTTTTAAAATATAGTCAAAATATTCTTTAAAATTGCCCTGCCCCTCTTTGATACCAGCAATGGTGTAAAAACCAGTTATGCACGGTTTGTTTTTAAAAAATATTGTTTGCTTACCCATTTCTTTTGCCAAATTCTCACCTCAAAGTTGTTAAGTAGTTTAAATTAAAAACTTTTTAAATTATTAAATAAATAATCCCAATAATAATAGAAGTAGCAATACCATTAACAATAACGGGTCCAGCAACAGTAAACATTTTGGCGCACAATCCAAATATGATGCCTTCTTTTTTAAACTCGATGGCAGGGCTTGTAATGGAATTTGAAAAACCCGTTATAGGCACAATTGAACCTGCGCCAGCAAACGCACCAATGCGGTCATAAACGCCAAGACCTGTTAAAAAACTGGCCAAAAATATCAAAATTATAAGCATCCACGACACCACTGCGTCAGTCGGCATGGTGGGAAAAATCGCGACAAGACCGTCCATTATCCCCTGCCCAATCATACAAATAAATCCGCCTATTATATAAGAATAAAAAAGCGTCGGAAAACTTTTTGTTTTTGGTATTTTCGCTTCCACATATTTGTTATACATCTCATTTCGCTTCTTTATATCCATGTAATGCTTGCCTCCCAACCATAAATTTAAAATAATAATTGACAAATAAAAAAAATATAAACAAATTTAAAAATTTGTAAATAAAATTAACATTTCATCACAAACTAAATTCAAAACCATGGAGGTAAAAAATGAAAAATAAACTATTTTTATTGGTAAGCATTGTTTTAGTAATAGCCGTAATCGCTGGCTGTACTGATGTTGAAAACACGCTGACAATTTCTCAAAATCTAAATCGCGGTCTTGATAAATTGTCAACAACAGTAACAAGGCTCGACACTATCAACAATTCCTATATCGCAAACCCCGACATCTATCCGGCCACTGCTGAGGTGAGCCTAATTTTGCCAAACAACAACGATGCAGTTAGCAACACCATCAGCAATTCTTTGACCGATTTGATGGATGCAAGCACAGATAGCACCAGCAACGATATACAAAAAAATCTCGACTACAACGAACTAAAAACAACACAACTTGCAACCAGCACAAAAGATTTAACAAATATGTTGCTAGAGCGCGTGTTAGACAAATATTTAACTGATAACAGCGGAAACAAATATGTTTGTGACCAATCAAACAACTATTGCTATCCTTGCGATAACCTTGGAAACTGCGACACTTCGGTTTGCTACCCTTGCCCAAATGGCGTGGTGGACACATCCACCTGCTACAACACAAGAGACGCCTACAAAGCCACCAGCAAATTTGATTCCAGTTGCGCAAACGATTTTATCAATCCTGCTGAAATGAAAAAGATTGCATCAAAAAATCAAGATGTAATCGCTTCACAAATTGGCAAAATTGTGACAAGTGACAGCACTTTTAATGTGGAAAAACTAAGTGCAAAATCCACTACTGAACAAAAAAATATTGCTAGTAACAATGTGCAGAAAGACGCAAAAAACAGAGATGAAGTTATCAACAATAATAATGTGGCTAATAGCAATAATGTAAACAATAGCAACGCGACTAATAATAGCACCACTAACAACTTGGGAAACATCGCAGAAAATAAAACGAATACTAGTTTAAATGAAAATAAAAACAGCACAAACAGAAAAAATAGAGAATCGCTGCTAGATAATTTGAAAAATAACATTGGTAAAAAGCAAAACTATAAACAAAATCTAATTGAAAATAGCACAGAAAATCAAAAAACTCAGCGCCCACTAGACATAGAAAATGTTGCAGTAGAAAATAATACAAACAATTCTCGTACAACGAATAATGCAAAAAGAATCAACAATCAAACTGCAAATAATAATATGCCAACTCGCGGTGAAAATGCGGTGAGAAGACCAAAACTTATTAAAAGAGATATTGCAGACAACACAAATTCAGAAAATAATACGATTACAGAAAATACACATCCCGACAATGCAGAAAACAGAACATTGCCAAAAAATGTGAGCAATACCTTGGAAAATCAAAACCAAACAACGAGAAGTGTTAGAAACAGTAGAGTTGACAGTACAATGAAAAATGTAAGAAAAACTCGTAATAATAAGTTGGAAAATAGAAAAGAACAAGGAAATGAATTAAATAGTGAAACAATTTCCCAAAACAAAAACACTTCACCCAATTCCAGCAGAACTGCAAAATTGAATAATCAAAACAAAAAACAACTTCAAACTGAAAAGATTAGTAATGAATCTCTAAACAACACTAACACTGAAACTAATTCTAAATTGGAAAACAACACAAATGTCAACAACAACACTTCCAACCAAACACGCACTCCTTATAGATTTATTGAGTACACCGAAGAGAGTTTTGATTCAGATGCTCTTCGCTACAATCCAAGATATGCAAAAAACATTAATGTTTCTGACGCCACAAATCAATTAAATAACTATATTATAAAAGTGCAAAAATTATATGCAATAACAGCAGATGCGGTGGAAGCAAATAATTTACTAACCGACTACAAAGAAAATGTGCTCTCCACAATTAAAGACACAAGGGAATTAAACAACCAACTAAAAGATTCAGATGTGAATTTAAATAGTTCACAAATCCAAGCCTTTAACAATTATATAAAAGACTTAAAAAATACAACTTCAAGACTTAGAAACACAAACGGTCAACTTAACAACGAAATCAATAATATCACTCACAACACAAACACAGGAATTTCCACTAGCATTGATGTTATGAACAGTAATTATGTAAAAATATTAAATCATCTCGACACCAGAATAACCTACCACAAAAGCGCTCTTGCAACACTAGAACAACTAAAGTTTTTTTTGGAAGATATAACTTCACCCGAAAGTGATGTGCAGGAAAATAATGACATAATTGATGATAACACAACACCAGAAGACTATGAAATTGACAAAGAATCTCCATCAATGGGTCCTGATGTTGCAATTGATGACGAAACAAATCAAATGCCAATTGTTGATGATAATACACAAGATATTGTCAATGACAATGGAAACATTGACACAAACAACACAGTAAATACAAATCTAAACAATGTTGATGACAATAACAATGCAAATAATGACAATGTTATAAATAATGAAAAAAATCAAAATAATGTTCAAAACAACAATACAACCTCAACACCAGAAACAAATAACAACACTGCAGTTAGTGAAAATAACACTGCTGGACAAAAGAATACTGCTTCTTTGTCTGATAAAAAAGTAGATGAAAATGTAAAATTGAATCCTGACAATAAAACCGAAAGAGATGCTGATATTTCATTTGCTGAAAATAAAGAAGGTATTAATGCATCCAATAATGAAAATAAAAACGAAAGTGAAAACAAAGAAAGTGGTCTAAAAAACATTGATACTTTTAAATCTAATAATGACAAAGAAAATAAAAAGAATATAAAAGAAAACACTGACATCAATTCCCAAAATGCTACCACAAATAATACTGACACCATGAACAATGCAATTACTGACACCAACACCAATGCTACGAATGGCACAGACAATTCTGGTGTAACAGGTAACAACAACATTACGGGCGGAATGACTGGTGGCAATGGTGTAAATATGGGTGGAAACAGTATCCCCTCAAATCCATCTGGTGCAGGCATGGGAGGAGCTGCTGCAGGCGGAAACAACAATAGTGCATATCGTAACAGCATTATCAATCAAAACAATTTAAACAGCGATCGCAATGTGAGAAATGCAAACAATTACTACTATGATGAAAACGGTGCAATGTACAATGCAAACAACGCCAACCAAATTTCAGCCAATCAAAGAAAAAATCACAACAATGTGGACACCTATGGCTACAATACTATGCTTGACACAATAAATAGAGGAACTGTCAACAACGGAATCAACACTTTATAATGCACTAAAAAGGAAATTTACGAATGGAAATTGATGAAAAACTACAAAATATTGAAAAGCAAACAGAAATAGAATTTATACCAGATGAGGACTGAAAAAAATCATCGCGTAACATCAAATTATGTATCATAAATAACAATCAAAATTTCTAGCAATGAATATGGACAAAAATCACAACTACTTACACCAACTTACAAGAAAAATATTGCTTTAAAAAATCAATTTGATTAGTATAATAATTGAAAAAGGTGGTAACTTTCCACCTTTTTTTCATCATTAACTAAACTAAATTTTTGGTTTGATTTAAAACAAACTTGCTATCATATAACAACTTAATCTTACCATATCAATTCAGCATCCTGCCTACTCCACAACTTCTTTTTTAATTTGCTCAATAATTTTGCTCTCCAATCGGCTAATCTGCACCTGACTTACTCCCAACTCCTGAGCCACTTCTTTTTGCGTTTTGTCTCTGAAAAATCTCAGCAACACTATTTTTTTATCCCTTTTGCTCAATTTTTTTATAGCATTATAAATCAAAAACAAGTCCATATCTTTTTCCATAGTGCTTTCAGGGATTTTTTCTAACAGCATTTGCTGTTTGTCTCCATCTTCATCCCCCACCATACTTGTGAGTGACAGCGGGTGCCTGTTACTCTCCATGGCAAACACAACATCTTGTGCTGTGATTTCAAAATGCTCTGCAATAACATCAAGTGTTGGGCTTTTTTCGTATTCACACAAATAACTCTCCACAAACTTATTTATCTGAATATTTAGTGTTTTAACACTTCGCGACACTTTAATAAATCCGTTATCACGCAAATAACGCTTCACCTCGCCCGCAATCATAGGCACAGCATAAGTGCTAAATTTAACATTAAAACTCTCATCAAAATTATTTATGGCTTTCAAAAATCCCAAACTGCCCAGTTGGTATAAATCATCATATTCAATGCCTTTATTTTTATATCTGCGAATAACGCTTTTTATAAGTGGAGAATTTTCTTGGATTAATTTTTCTTTTGCAAATGAATCGTTATTTTGAGCTAGCCTAATCAATTGACTAGTGTTTTGTTCATCAAGCATACTAACCCCCTATTGCAACACTACATTCTCCCACTTTTTTTCTCATGGTAACAACAACACCTTTGTTGGGCTTCGATGTAACTTCCAAACAATCCATAAACCCTTCCATTACCGTAAATCCCATTCCGCTGCGCTCGTCGTTAGGCTTGGATGTGTAGAACGGTTGCTTTGCCTTTGAGATGTCATCGATACCAATTCCAAAATCAGTAATTGATATGTAAACATCTTTTTCGGTCAACTTAACATCAATCACCACATCCCCCACGCTGTTGGGATAGGCGTGCACAATGCAGTTTGTAACAGCCTCGCTCACAGCGGTTTTTATATCGTTAATTTCATCAATAGTAGGATTTATGCTCGCACAAAAACCAGCCACACAAATTCGGGCAAAACTTTCATTTTCGCTCAACGCTTTAAATCTAACACTCATTTCATTACAATATTTCATAAAAACTCCTTAACTTATTTTAGGCATAATTTCGTATAGCCCCGACATTTTAAAAATTTTTTCAATTTGGTTGTTTGCGTTAGTAATATAGATTGGCGTTTGTTTGTTTTTCAGTTTTTTGTACCTGCCAATCAAAACACCAATGCCCGTGCTGTCCATAAATTCTAGTTCATCCAAATCTATGACAACCTGAAGAAAATTTGTGCTAAAAAAAATGCTGTCCATCACATTTCTTGTATAAGTTGCAGAATATTCATCAAGTTCGCCACACAACTTTATAATTAGTGTTTTGTTGCTAATTTTGTGTTTTACTACCAAAACGCTCCTCCTCTGATTTGATATTTTGAGTATAGCAAAGTTGGAAATAAAAAAAACAAATATGTTTGTTACAAAAAAACTAAATTTGTAGAAAATAGGTCATCTTCCCATTTTTATATTTTTTTATATTTTATTTTCTATTTTATCTTTTCTATTTTTATCTTTTTTATTTTTTTT
>CAYJCT010000029.1:0-9486 GCA_964368745.1 uncultured Christensenella sp.
ATTTGTTGATTTTTAAAAATTTATTTAGTGTTTTTTTAAATTGACTTGGTGGTGCTTTGAAAATAAAATTGCTATCTTTTAAAAATTGATTTGCTGGTTTTTTTAAAACTAACAGGTTACTTTTTATTAAAAAAAGCCGATGCTTATCATCGACTTTTTCATAATTTTAAATTAAATATTCAAGTAAAAGTGTTTACTTTTTTAGTAGTGGTTTTTTGTGTTTTGCGGAGTAATAAATAATCAGTGAGGCAGCAAGTATCATCAAAAACATTGCCACAATCAAAGTATAAACCACACTAGCATTCGTTTGTCCGTAGCGCATTAAATGTCCAATCATTATGCCAAACAATCCCCAAAGAACAGTGATGGCGTAATATATGCTACGATAGAAAATTGCAAAGATTATGGATAGAATAGTTGCAAGAGCAATCAAGATTGACGCCCATGCGGCAAACGACCATCCAAACATTGTCCAATTAATTGCTGTTATCAAGTTTGCAATGTTAATGAACATCGAAATTCCCATCCACGCAGTGAACACCACAAACGGCACATATATCAGCAGGCAGCACAGCCCTCGGGTGTCGGCTTTTAGAATATGTGCGGTGATTAGCACAAGGTCAATAAACATCAGAATGCTAAGCAGCGTGCTTACCAAAAAAACTTCAAAACTAATAGAAATGATATAGCCAATGGTCAACACATTTAGCAAGATTGTCAAACTACTGGTGATGTTAAGTGCATTCAGACTGCAACATGTTCTTTTAAACACTCCAAATGTATATAAGATGTACAAAATCTGAAGTGCATAAATTACAATCCAAACAATAAATGTGTAGAGTGCGGGTGTCATTAAATTTTTATATTTTTCCACAACTCCAAATGTTGTAATGTTGTTTATAGGCAGAGCAAGAGCCAAAATTGCCGTGATAACTACGCCCACAAAACTTAAAATTAAAAATGAGTTTAAAATAATCCTTTTGTTTTTTTCCACTTAAAATTCCTTCCTTTTTATTTTAGAATGTGCAGAAAGTTAAAAATATATTATAATTTTTATGATTTTAAAAAAGTTTTTTTATTTTGTTATTTTGTGTGTGGCAGTCTCACTGTGCCGCGGTTGCATTTTTTTGTATATATCTCAAGCGTTTGCGCTTTTTGTTATGTGTGCCTGTTGTATTATGCGATGTTGCAGATTGTGCTATCTTGCGTTTGCGGATTTCATTAAATCCGTTTGCAGTTTTTTTGTTTTGGTAACATAGAAGTGTGATGTTATTATTAATGAAAAAGATAGTAATTAAAAACAGAAAAACTTGTAGTTTTTTTGTTTTAGGTTTGACCTTTCATTGTTTTTCATTCAGTATTTTTCGCTTATGTCGTTGCGTTTTTTTGTTAGAAGTGCTAACATTTAGTTATGATTATTTAGGAGTTACGATGCTTCAGATATTGGCTTTGAGCAAGGTTTACAAATCAATGGGAAATCATGAGTGCGTTGCTCTCGATGAGGTTAGTTTTGACCTGCCCGACAAGGGCATGGTTTTTATTGTGGGGAAAAGTGGAAGCGGAAAATCCACATTACTTAACATGCTGAGCGGACTTGATAAAATTACTGGCGGCGAAATAATTGCTGATGGCAATTTGTTTTCGCAGTTTTCTGAACAGGATTATGACAACTATCGCAACTCCTATGTGGGTTTTGTGTTTCAGGATTTTTGTTTAATTGAGGGACTCACAGTGGAGCAAAATGTAAACTTGTCGTTGGAGTTGCAGTCGATTGAAGACGCAGGCCGCTTGAAGAAAACGCTGGCAGAAGTGGGGCTGGACGGTTACGCCGATAGGTTTCCGCGCGAATTGTCGGGCGGGCAAAAACAAAGAGTTGCCATTGCTCGCGCACTTGTAAAAAATCCTAAAATAATTTTGGCAGATGAACCCACGGGAAATTTGGATAGCGTCACATCAGTGCAGGTGCTAAAGTTGTTTAAAAAATTGTCCAAGACAAAGTTGGTGGTGGTTGTGTCGCACAGTTTGGACGACGCAAAAAAATATGCCGATAGAATTATCGAACTGGCCGACGGAAAGATTATTAAAGATCAAGAAAGAAATTCACAGTTTTTTAGTAAATTTGCTATTGTAGAAAACACCATTCATTTGCCGAACACAAAACTCACAAAAAGCCAACTTGATAAAATTAACAATAAAATCAAAGAGGGAAACGCATCCATTTGTCAGAGCGGAGAGGAGTTTGTGGACGCAGTTTCAACAATACCAAAACCGCGGAAAAAAGTTAAAATAACGGGCGGCGATATGTCGCTAAAAAACATTTCCAAATTGTCATTTAAGTTTTTGAAATCGCGAAAACTGGGGAGTATTTTCACTGTTATAATGGTGGCGCTGGTTGTTACACTGCTAGGTATTAGTCAGATGTTTTGTATAATAAATCCGTCTAACATTATTTCGCAAGCGCTAATTGCCCGAAATGATGATGCTTTTGTGTTAAAAAAGGGATACTTTTCGGACGACGCTTTTCAAGAAATTCATGACAATAGAATAAGTATTATAACCAACGACGACATGTCCGCTTTTTCAAAAACCGGCTATGAGGGGAATGTTTACAAACTATATAATTCTCCTATCGCGACTGGTGAAGACAGTTTCAGAAATGAGAATTTTCAAACCACTAATAACCGAGATAATTATAGAAATCTTTACTCTAGAGAAGCCAAAGGCGTGTTGCAGTGCGACGATCAATTTTTGACGAAGATTTATGGCGTTGACGGGCAGTTGAATGTGCTTGCAGGTTCAACAGAAAACTTAACTTACGAAATAATTGTAACCGATTATTTTGCCGACAGTATTCTTTATTACAATTGGTTTTGGAGTTTACCAGTGCCTCTTCCATTTCCCTTTCCTCAGATAGAGAAAACAGCAGAGAGTGCCATATTTGACCGCACAACTTTTAAGAGAAGTGCGGGTGATTTATCAGATGTTTTAGGCGTGGGCGAAGTGGACAATGAAGTGGGGTCGCAGGACGAGGAAGACTACGCTGATAAATACCAAACATTATTAAACAAAACGCTGTTTACGCGATACACAATTGGCGCGGTAATAGCAACTAATTATAAAACAAAATACGCAGAGGTTTTTTCTGATTTTGAAAACATAGACTACAGTGAGGGAACTAGGGCTGCTTCCACTCAAATTAAGGAGTTGCAGCGCACAGAATTATATTTGGATTTCGTTGAGGAATTAAACACAACGCTTAATGTGGCATATTCGTTTAACCCCAATTATCTGCAAGATTCTATTGACAATTCAGCAGGCAACCGACATCATGCAAAGGCCATTGGCAGCGTCTCATCTGTCACAGGAGATTTTATTTATCAAAACCATAATGTCAATGTGTTCACTTCCCTTGTTATGCCTGAATTGACTTTAGCATCGGGAGAAACCGCAATTTCATTATGGTATTTCAACTCTCTTTTTGGTGTGGAATACTCAATTGAAGATGCCGACAAGATTGTTGGAAACACTCTCACTTTTACCCATTATAATTCAAACTATGAAGCCACGGATGCTGCCGCCTATACCAAAACTTTCACAATTGTTCAGGTGTATAAGAGCACTCCGTATCCCATTATAGTTAGTCATGAAGATTATTTGTTTATGCGCAGTCACGACTCTTTTGCCTACGCATTGTATTTTGACAATTTCAACAACATCGCATCTCTTTATGATGTGGGCAAATCTCTTGCCTTTGTGCCAATTTCTCATCTTTTTAAAGCGGTACATTCCATTGCCGAAATTGTGACAATATTTGTGGACTACTTTTCTATTGTGTCTTTGGGGCTTTGCCTTATTTGCGTTCTTTTGCTAATGAACTTTGGCATGGGCAATGTGAAGAACAGAATTTACGAAATTGGAGTGCTCCGAGCGCTGGGCGGAAAAAACTCCAACATTGGAAAGTTGTTTGTTGTGCAGATGCTTTTTGTATCACTAATTATTTGTGTACTCACATCCGTGAGCATGTTTTTTGCAACAGCGTTTAGCAACCAGTTGCTTGCCAACAATTTTTTAACCTATCTGAACAATCCAATACTACAAAACATTAAGATAATAAACTTTAGTCCAATAATTATGTTTATAGATTTGCTGCTGGTGTTGATTATAACCATTATCTCATCCTTTGCCCCTGTGCGAAAACTGCGAAAAATTAAACCTACAAATATTTTAAAAGCCAAAGATTAAGCACAAAAAACTTTAAGTATAATGAAAGTATAAAAAAGATGTTTAAATTGTACTTTTCAGCATGTTTTATATTTAAGGGATAGGTTTTTTTATGCTCGGAATGGGGATGGGAAAGGACAATACATAGTTCATAAACATTTAAAAACAAAAAAACACCAGATAAAATGAAAGCCGAAAAAAACTTTAAGATAAATGAAAAAATATAAAAGCCATTTTGCGTTATTTGTAATACAAAATTTAGAAAGATAAAAAGCAAAACATCCAAATAAAATGCACTCACAAAAAATTTAGATAAAATAAAGACGCAATAACTTTAAAAACTAAAAATATTTTAAGAAAAAATCTACCTCTCCATTTGTTTAGGAAGGTAGATTTTTTTTACAATATGTATTATTGAAATTGATTTATTTATATATTGATTTATTTATATATTGATTTATTTATATATTTATTTTGATGGATTTTGCGGACTTACTTGGCGACGCGCGAATGCAAGTTAATTCTATTTTTCACACAATGTTTTATTGATGCAAATGCACGAGGTTACTTCTACGCACTAAATTAAACTATGGCGTTAGTCGGTTGGGCCCGCGGAACAAAAACATTGTTTCTTTTATGCTGGAAATGTCTAACAGTAGCATAGTCATGCGGTCCAGCCCGATTCCAAATCCGCCGTGCGGAGGGCAACCATATGCAAAAAATTCTAAATAAAATTCCACATCTTTTTCCAACCCCTTTTCCTTTGCCTGCTTAAAAAGTTGGTCGAATCTGTGTTCGCGCTGCGCGCCCGTTGTGATTTCCACTCCCTTCCACAACAGATCATAACCTTGCGGAACGCCGTCCTTTCGCATGTGGTAAAAGGCTCTTTTTGTTGCAGGGTAGTCGGTTACAAACAAAAACTCGTGACCAAAATTTTCCCGCGAGAATTTATAACTCAACTGTTCCGCCTCGGTGTTTAAATCGCACTTGTCAGCATCCGTTGTTTTTAGCCCATAATTTTTTTCCAATTCGGCATACAAATCGGAAAGAGCAATGCGCGGAAAAGGAGTTTTTGGCACTACAACTTCTGTGTTAAACACGCGGATTATGTCGTCCCCATATTGTTCTTTAACTGCGGTTAGTGCCGCCACGATCAGATTTTCTTCCAGTTCCATGACATCTTCAAACGATTCGATATAACTGATTTCCACATCAAATCCAGTAAACTCAGTGGCGTGGCGATTGGTGAAAGATTGTTCCGCACGGAACACTGGTCCGCACTCAAAAATGCGCTCAAATCCGCTCGACATTGCCATTTGTTTGTAAAACTGAGGGCTTTGTGCAAGGTAGGCAAGGCGGTCAAAATATTTCACTTCAAACACATCAGAGCCACTCTCGCTCGCTGCTGCAATTAGTTTTGGCGAGTGGATTTCCACAAAGGAATTCTTCACTAAATATTCGCGCATTGCGTTTGCAAAACAAGTTTGTGCGCGAAAAATTAAAGCATTGCGTTCCTCTCTCAAATCAATCCATCTATAGTTCAATTTTTGGTCGATGTGCGCGTCTTTTGTGATGGGCAGGGGTTTTGCCACGCTTTCAATTGTGATGTCAGTAGGTATAAATTCGTGACCGCCCAGTTTAACATATTCACTTTTTACTGCAGTGCCCGTTGCAGAAATAACGGAGTGGGCAATAATACCGTCCAACTTTTTTTCAAGGTCGGGCAATTTGTCTTTGTCGATGGTTATTTGAATGCTGCCCGACGCGTCTTTTAGCACCACAAAAACCATAGTTTTGGAGTTTCTGATTTTGTCTACAAACCCACTGATTTTTGTTTCGTTGCCATACATAATATCTTTTATAAGTGTTCTTTTCATACATTTTTCCTTGTTTAAATATTTTTATCCTTGCTAATTCACATATTTGTCAATGCCTTTAAGTAGCACATTTTTGCTGGCAAAACGCGATGCGTTATATAAAAATTTATATTTTTTCCCGACAATATACATCGGTTTCATTTTTTGTCTGTTTGCAATTTTATAAATCTCTTTTGCCACAATGTCAACGCTCATGCGCTTGTCTTGTTTTGCATCCATTTTTTTTGTCATCAGTTCCATTTTTTTACCATATCTTTCGTTAGTCTCAAAAGATTTTTCGCGGTTTTTTGTAAAATTGGTTTTAACATCGCCGGGGCAAACAACGGAAACATCAATTTGCAAAGGGGCAAGTTCCAGCCTAAGCGCAAAAGATAGTGCGTTCACTGCAGATTTAACTGCAGCGTAGTGAGCACGATAAGGTAGTGGAAAAAATGCCATTGCACTTCCGATGTTAATTATTTTTGAGCCTTTTGTCATAAAAGGAAGCGCGTTTTTTATCGACAAAAGCGTGCCAAAATAGTTTATGTCGAAAATATTTTTAGCGTCCTCAAGTGGTATTAGTTCGGTGATACCGCTTATGCCAACGCCCGCGCTGTTGATTAGAACATCAATTCTTCCAAACCTTTTTATGATGTCGGCAAAACACCGCGACACCATGTCGGAGTTTGTTACATCGCAGATATAGTGCATTTCGTTTTCAACTTTTGCACTTCTGCCCAGCACCAGCACTTTGTCGCCCGCATTTTCAAACAGTTCGGCGCATGCTTTTCCAATGCCACTTGTGCCACCCGTTATTACCACAATTTTTTCCACTTGTCACCGCCTTGCAACCTATAATTTTAGTAATTGTATAATATTAAGCAAAAATTTCAAACTCTTTTATTAAAGGAAAGCGGGCTTTGTTTTAATTTTTGTTTTTATGTTAAGAATTATTAATGCTTATTTATTTACAACCATCAAGTTTTATGATATACTCAAGTACTATGTTTAGTGAGAGCTTTAGTTATATCTGAAAGTGGATTTCAGTATAATATTACTTAAGCGAAATGCACGCGACATAAGTTAAAAATAACGCAAGTTTTTGAAAAACATTGTTAATTTAAGAGGGTAGTCTTTTGGATAATAAAAGAAAAAATAACAACAATTACAAATCAATTTTTATAGTGCTGTTAATAATTGTCACTTTTTTAACATTTCTGTATTTAAGCACTTCACGCACTGTCATTCCTGAACTTTCCATGAGTGGAGAGGAGAGCGTGTCCTCAATTTTGGCAGAAGGAAAAATTTCAGATGTCTATGTTAAAGGCGGCAACGGTTTTATCAGGCTAACCGACAGCAAAATAGACAAAAAGAACTTTCCAAAAATTGCTGACTATTATTTTATCTACACTAGCAACGACGATTTATATAAGTTCGAGCAATACAATTTAATGGTAGAATTTGCAAAAACAGAGCGCGAGAAAAACCCAGACGCTGATGTTTTTTATCGCATAAACGAAAACGATGTGAACATCACAAGTTATGCTGAATATAACACCATAAATTACACTAAGGCTGCAGCGACCGCCAGTTTCATTGAGCGCGCTTTGCCGTATGTGAGCATAATCATCATGGTGGTGCTGGGCGTGATGATTTTTAGATTGATGTTTTCTAAAGGTGGAGGCGCGTCGGCTTTCGGCAAAAGCAAGGCTCGCGTTGGGCAAAAAAGCAACATCAAGTTTGACGACATTGCAGGTGCAGACGAAGAAAAAGAAGAGACAAAAGAAATTGTAGAATTTTTAAAATCCCCTGCAAAATTTAAAGCGCTGGGCGCTCGTATTCCAAAAGGAGTGCTGCTAGTTGGCCCTCCGGGAACGGGAAAAACGCTGTTGGCAAAAGCAGTTGCAGGAGAAAGCGAAGTTCCTTTCTTTAGCATTAGTGGTTCCGATTTTGTGGAACTTTATGTGGGAGTGGGAGCGAGCAGAGTGAGAGACCTGTTCGAAACGGCAAAAAAGAGTTCTCCTTGCATTATATTTATTGATGAGATTGACGCGGTTGGTCGTCAGCGCGGTGCTGGCATGGGCGGAGGAAACGACGAGCGTGAGCAAACGCTAAACCAATTGCTGGTTGAGATGGATGGTTTTGAAGGAAACGAAGGCATAATTGTGCTTGCGGCAACCAACAGAGCAGATGTGCTAGATCCGGCGCTGTTGCGTCCCGGCAGGTTCGATCGCCAAGTTTTTGTGAATGTTCCTGATGTAAAAGGCAGAGAAGGTATCATAAAAATCCATGCAAAAAATAAACCGCTTGACCCTGAAATTGACTTTAAAGCACTGGCACGCCTAACCAGCGGATTCACGGGCGCTGATATCGAAAACTTTTTAAACGAAGCGGCAATTTTGGCGGCGCGAAACAACCATGTGTCCATCAGCATGTCAGACATCACTGAGGGCATAAACAAAGTTATTATGGGTCCGCAAAAGAAAAGCCGATTGGTTACCGAGAAAGACAAAAAACTTACTGCCTATCACGAGGCAGGTCACGCTATTGTTGCAAAAAGCGTGGATAGTGGCGACACCGTTCATGAAGTTTCCATAATCCCTCGCGGGATGGCAGGTGGCTACACTTCCACTCGCCCCTCCGACGACGAAGAACATTTTACATTCTCAAAACTAAACAGCAGGATTTGTGTGCTGATGGGTGGCAGAGTGGCGGAAGAAATCGTGTTTGGTGACATCACGGCAGGTGCAAGCAGCGACATTAAAAAGGCAACCGAAATTGCAAGAAAAATGGTGACCGAGTGGGGAATGAGCAGCAAGTTGGGCTTTTTAAATGCAGGCAAAAGCGAAGAGGTTTTCCTTGGTCGTGACTATCAGGTTCAGCATAATTACTCGGAAGAAACCGCTAAAACAATTGACGCAGAAATCAAGTGGATATTAGACAGTAACTATAAAAAGACCAAAGAATTGTTGCTTAAAAAGCGCGATGTGATGGACAATATGTCTAACCTGTTGCTAGAACAAGAAACCATTTATGAAGACGAAGTGGAAGCCATCATGAAGGGAAAAGACTATAAAAAAGTTTCGCAAGAATTAGATGCAAAATTAAAGAAGCGAAAAGAAGTGGATGAGAAAAAACAAAAAGAACAAAAGTTTATTCACGAAAAACGCATGCAGGAATTAAAGGAACAAACTGCAATTGCTTTGAAAAACGCAGGAGTCATTTCTGAAAACGAATTGGCGCAGATAAAACTAGAAACAAAAGCGCTGATTGAAAGGCACAACAAAGCAAAAGAAGAACTGGAAAAACAAGACGAGGAAAGTGAAAAGTCCACAAAAGAAAAAGCGCAGACGCAAAAGAAATCAGCATCAAAGTCAACAAAATCAGTCAAGCCTGACGACGATAAGAA
>CAYJCT010000030.1:0-1897 GCA_964368745.1 uncultured Christensenella sp.
TTGGTAACAACATTACTTATATTTTTTATGGGGCTGTTTTTAGTGTCCTGTGGAAAAGTTAAATACAAATTGGAATTTATTGTTGACGACAGTGTCTATGCCACAATAAATACAAACGGGGAAGAATCATTAACAATGCCAGAGAGCCCAACCAAAGATAATTATAGGTTTGATGGTTGGTTTTGGGATAATAATGAATGGAAAAGACCTTTTACCGCAAACTCGCTTTTAAATGAACCTCTTTCTAGCAATATGAAAGTGTATGCTAAATGGGTGGATGAAGATGCACCGATTGACGCTGAAGTGAGATTCGAGGGCTTCACGCAAGTTGATTCAACTACATATAAAATATCAATTTCTAATGTAACTGAAATATTTGATTTTAAAGAAGTTGTAGAAATAGGTGGCAATAGTAGTTGGAAATTAACAACAGATATTTCGGGTAACAATATAATAGTAAGCAAAATTTCCGCACTTTCTTTAGGAGATAATACTTATTATGTTGTTGTAACAACACCAGATGAAGATGATCAGACATACACTTTGAAAGTAAGAAGAAGACCTATTTATTTAGTTGAGTTTAATGCTAATGGTGGGAGTGACATTACAAGTCAAAACATAGAAGAGGATAGTTTAGCAAGCCTACCAAATGAACCCACAAAAACAGGATATAACTTTGATAGTTGGGATTTTAGTTTTGAAAGCCCTATAACAGAACCAATCATAGTTAATGCATCATGGGATGCGGAAAGTTATATAATAACCTTAAACCCAGATGGTGGTGAACTTACACAAACAACCATAACCGTTACTTATGACCAATTTTTTGTATTGCCTGTACCAACAATTGAAGAGTATTTGTTTGACGGCTGGTATGATGGAACTGAAAAAATTGAAAATGGAATATGGCGAATCGCATCGGAAAAAACTTTAACTGCAAAATGGAGAAGATTAATAACCTTTTTAACCACCGATAATCAAATAACAGGTGTAACAGAAGATGGTAAAACACTTAGTTCAATAATAATTCCGGAAGGGTTTACAAGCATAGGAGCAAAGGCTTTTGAAGATTGTGAGAATCTAACAAGCATAACAATTCCAAGTAGTATTACTTCTATTGGAGATTATGCTTTTTATAATTGTATTCATTTAACAAACATAAATTTCAATGCCACTAACATGAATGACTTAATATCATCTAGTAATGTTTTCACTAGAGCAGGAATAAGTGGCAGTGGTATGACAGTAAATATTGGTGCAAATGTAACTAAAATACCGGCATATTTGTTTCATAGAAGTACTAGTGATTTCTCAAAAATCACAAGAGTGGTATTTGCAGAAAATAGTGTTTGTAATTATATTGGAGAGAGAGCTTTCCATTATTGTATAAGTTTAAAAGATATAACCATCCCAAGTGTAGTTACTACTATTGGAAGTTATGCTTTCTCTGGTTGTTCTAGTCTAACAAATATAACAATACCAAGTGGAGTTACTATGATTGAAAAAAGTGTATTTAGTGGCTGTTCGAAACTAACAAACATAACAATACCAAGTTGGGTTACTTCTATTGGAAGTGGTGCATTTAGTAGTTGTACTAATTTAATAAATATAAATTTCAATGCCACTAATTTGAGTAATTTATTTGGTGGTAATAATACATTCAGTAGTGCAGGAAAAAACTCAAGTGGTATAACAGTAAATATTGGTGCAAATGTAACTAAAATACCGGCATATTTATTTGCTGGAGATGCTGGTTCTGGCCCAAAAATCATAAGTGTGGTATTTGCAGAAAATAGTGTATGTGATTCTATTGGAAACGGTGCATTTAGTGGTTCTGCAAGTTTAACAAATATAACAATCCCAAGCAGTGTTACTACTATTGGAAGTAGTGCATTTA
>CAYJCT010000030.1:1997-9379 GCA_964368745.1 uncultured Christensenella sp.
TAACAAATATAACAATCCCAAGCAGTGTTACTACTATTGGAAGTAGTGCATTTAAAGAATGTTCGACGCTAACAAATATAACAATCCCAAGTGGTGTTACCACTATTGGAAATAGTACATTTAGGGACTGTTCGGAACTAGCAAATATAATAATACCAAGTGAAGTTACTACTATTGAAGATTATGCTTTTTATAATTGTACGAGTTTAACAAACATAACAATCCCAAGTGGTGTTGCCACTATTGGAATTTCTGTATTTAGCGGTTGCACTGCTTTACAAAGCATAACCTTACCATTTGTAGGGCAAGGCACAAGCGCAATGGATGCTAATAGTTTATTTGGTTACATTTTTGGAACAAGCAGTTATGCTTATGCAACGGAAACAACGCAATATTATTCGTCAACTGATTTTACAAAATATTATATACCTAATAGTTTAAAAACGGTAGTTATTACGGGTGGAACAATTAACTATGGGGCATTCTATGGATGCTTAAATTTGACGAGTATAACAATATCGAGTGGAGTCTCTTCTATTGGAGATAGGGCTTTTTATAGTTGTACAAGATTAACAAACATAACAATACAAAGCGGAGTTATTGCTATTGGAAATTATGCTTTTTATAGTTGTACAGGTTTAACAAATATTACAATTCCAAGTAGTATTACTTCTATTGGAGAGAGTGCTTTCCGTAGTTGCTCAATTTCAAACATAACCATTCCAAGTGGAGTTACAACTATTGGAAATAGTACATTTAGGGACTGTTTGAAACTAACAAACATAACCCTTCCAAGCGAAGTTATAACTATTGAAAGTTGTGCTTTCTATGATTGCGCAAGTTTAACAAACATAACCATTCCAAGTGGAGTTACAACTATGGGAGGTAGTGCTTTTTATAATTGTACAAAGTTAATAAATATAAATTTCAATGCAATTAACATGAGTGACTTAACATCAAGTAGTCATATTTTCGACAATGCAGGAATAAATGGAGATGGTATAACATTAAATATTGGTGCAAATGTTACTAAAATACCGGCACGTTTGTTTTATGTAACTGAGATCGCTGTTAAACCAAAAATAACTAGTGTAGTGTTTGCTGAAAACAGTGAATGTACCTCTATTGGAAACTTAGCATTCTATTATTGCACAGGTTTAACAAATATAACAATACCAAGTGGAGTTACAACTATTGGATACAGCGTATTCTCTAGTTGTACAGGTTTAACAAATATAACCATTCCAAGTGGAGTTACAACTATTGGAAATAGTACATTTAGTGGTTGTACAAGTTTAATAAGCATAACATTATCAAGCGGTGTTACTACTATTGAGAGTTATGCATTTAATGGTTGTACGAGTTTAACAAACATAACAATACCAAGTGGAGTTACAACTATTGGAAGTGATGTATTTGATGGTTGTACGAGTTTAACGGATGTGTATTATAAAGGCACTGCAGATGATTGGAGTAAAATAACAATATCTAACAATAATACTGTATTAATAGGTGCAAACAGATACTATTATATTGAAGAAGAAGCAGATGTACCTGATGGTGATGGAAAGTATTGGCATTATGTTAATGGCATCCCAACTAGTTGGTAAAAAATATAAACAAGCAAATTTTAACCGACAATAGATATGATGTTTGTATAATTACAACAACAAAATCATTATGCTTATTAATATAAGCACTTATGAAAAATAATTTTTTAATACTATAGAAGATTTTGTAATGCTAGCATAAATAATTTTAAGATAAAAGATATGCATGATGTAACCAATACAGATTTTTTACAAGGCTTTGACCGATAAAATAATTTTCTAACTCAATTTATTACTGGTAAAATTAGTAAGGACTGATAAAGCAAAACCCTATGGCAATAATTCCCTAGGGTTTTTGCTTATGAAATTAAGAGCATAAATTAAAATCTTCGTTTATAATCTAACTCTGCAAGTTTTGCCTTCGAAATTAATAAATCAGCAAATTTATGAAGTTTTTTTATAATAAAAGCCAGAAATTAATCTGTTTTTTTGTTTTTGTACCTAATTTGTGCCTAAAAATAAAAAAAACCGCAAAGTACGGCGGTTGTTTAATGTTTGGCTCCTCAGGTAGGATTCGAACCTACGACCTATCGGTTAACAGCCGAGTGCTCCACCGCTGAGCTACTGAGGATTACGATACTTATTATATTAATATATTATGCGTTTGTCAACATTTTTTATTAAAATTTTTCTTTTGTTTATTAAATAAAAACTTTTTTATTTTTTATTAAAATCGTTTGGTGTTTAATTTTTATTGTGATATATTTGATTTCAGAAAATAAAATCTTTAAATCCATGTACTGAGAGACTGGCAAGATTATTATTTACCAAAATATGTTTTAACTGCGGAATCTTGTCTTTGCGATAAGGTTTTTTTTTGAGAAAAAATTGGAGGAATAAATGAAAGACGAAAACAGTTTAAAACAAAAAGTGAAAATTTTAGACGAAAATGAGATGAGGCGGGCGCTTAACAGGATTTCTTACGAGATTATTGAAAGAAACGAAAATCTTGAAAATGTTTTGCTTGTGGGCATTAAAAGCAGGGGTATACCGCTGGCTGAAATGATTAAGAATAAAATTGATGAAGAAGAAAAGTTTGACCTTGAAATTGAAAAACTCGACATTAGTTTATACCGAGATGATTTAAGTTTAATTAATGACCAGCCAATTGTAACAGATAAGGCGTTTAGCACCGATGTGGACCGTAAAGATATTATTTTGGTGGATGATGTTTTATATACCGGTCGAACGGTTAGAGCTGCCATTGATGCAATTTTTCGAATGGGCAGACCAAATTCTGTTCAGCTTGCTGTGCTTATTGACAGGGGTCATCGTGAACTGCCAATAAAGGCCGATTACATTGGTAAAAATGTTCCCACTTCTAGCCGCGAAGTTATTGCTGTGAGAATTCCTCCATACAACACAACCACAGAAGTTGTTATTTTAGAACTTGATAATAAAAATTGATTTTATCCCTTAAATTTAAGGGATTTTTTAAAGCAGATTGGGGGTAAATATAATGTGTAGAACTTAAAAAATTTTCTAAACTTTATTGTTTAGTAGTATTAAAAAAGTTTTGCATCAAATATGTTTATAAACTTTGAAAATTGTAAAAATACTTTCGCTAAACCACAAAAACGCAACCTCTGGTTTGGTGAGATAACAGATTAAACACTTGTTTAATAGTATTTTTGTGAGCAATTTTTAAGTTTACAATAAAAAAATAAAAAAAGGAGAAAGAAAAATGACAAAATCGAAATTACTTAGTTTTGGGAAAACCACAGTGTATGGTTTTCAGCACATGTTTGCTATGCTCGGGGCAACAATTCTTGTTCCTATTCTGGCAAATATGAGCATATCGGTGGCATTGATTTCAGCAGGCTGCGGAACAATTGCATTTTATTTTATAACAAAAAGAAAAGTTCCGGTATTTTTGGGAAGCAGTTTTGCTTTTCTTCCTGCATTTTTGACAGCAATTCCACTTGATAAACCTATTGGCTCGCCGGAATGGAACACGGCAATGGGCGCAGTTTCTATTGCAATTGTGCTGGCGGGTATGGTGTTTTTTGTGTTTGCTTTAATCATTAAAAAAGTGGGCATACAAAGCGTGAAAAAAGTGTTCCCGCCTATTGTTATTGGGCCAGTAATAATTATTATAGGTATGATATTGGCGCCAAAAATGTTTTATAACAACATATTCGCGCAATATGTAAGTTACGGCTCGGTTGCATGGAAAGAATGGACAACCGCATTAGTTACTGTTGCAACTATAATTGGGTTTAATGCCTATGCAAAACCAAAAAGTTTTTTGAAAGTTATTCCAATTTTATTGGGTTTTATTGTGGGATATCTTTACGCACTTATAATTGGGCTTATAAGTTTCGACGGGGTGTTCTCGGGAGACATTTTAATTTTTCAGCAACTAAAACAAAATTTTGGATTTTATGGTAGTTTGAACATTAACTGGTCGATAATACTATCTATTGTGCCACTTTCAATTATTACCTTTATGGAACACTTAGGCGATATTTCCGCCAACAGTATAATTTGCGGAAAAGATTTTATGGTTGACCCGGGCATTCACAGAACGCTTATAGGTGATGGTGTGGGTGCAATGATTGGTGGCTTTTTAGGAGCGCCGGAGAGCACAACTTATGGCGAAAACACAGCGGTGTTGGTTATAACAGAAAACTATGACCCTAAAAACATTTTTGTTGCAGCAATAATAACTGTTATTTGCGGAATCTTTGTGCCGTTTGGCGAGTTTTTATCCACTATACCAAGTTCGGTTATTGGAGGGGCTTCCATTGTGCTGTTTGGTATGATTGCAGCAAGCGGACTTAGAAATTTAGTTGACAATAAAGTGGATTTTTCCAACAGTAAAAATTTGATTGTGGTATCGGTTATTCTTGCAATTGGGCTGGGTTTTAGCGCAGTTAGTTTAGTGGGCGATGTGACGGGAAATATGGCATACAAAGTTATGATTGGCAGTGTGGAATTTTCGCCGCTTGCTATTGCAACACTTGTGGGTATTATGCTTAACCTATTCATTCCTGACAGAAAAAAAGTTGAACAAGACGAACACGAAAAACTTAAAAAAATTGTAAAAGAAGATAGCGATGAATTAATTGAAGGATTGGTAGACGGAGATAAAATTTAAAAAATACTTAAAAATGAGTTTATAAAAAGTAATTATAAATATAAAACACACTTATATAAACTGTTTATATAAGTGTGTTTTTTTGCTTTAGAATATATTAAATAAGACAATTCTAATAATTTATTAGACAGTTTGATTGTTTAAAGAAACCTTCAAAAGCACATTATATTTTCCAGATTGATTTTAAAATTGATTAAGACTATTTTATTATTTTGGTGAACAAAAAAAAATTAAAAAACCTCACATATTAAAAATGTCGTTGGTGAACATTTAGAATATATGAGGTTTTTTTAGTTTTAATCTTCAATTTCGATTGCATAAGTAGGGCACACGCTTTCACAAACATGGCACTTAATGCAGATTTCTTTATCAATCACGGCTTTGCCGTCATCGTCGTAGGAGATTGCTCCCACTGGGCATACTGCAATGCATGCTCCACAAGAAATACATTTTTCTTTATCTATCATTTTTTCCTCCACTTTAACAAGTATATGCTTTTTGGTCGCATAGTATTGTAACATAAAAATTAGATGGGGTCAAACTTTAAAATATTGCAATTAGATAAAAAATATCATAAAATCTAGTTAGGCAAAGTTGGTTTTGATGATATATTTTATTTATAAAATTGTGAATTAAAGTGTGTTGCAGCGGTTTATTTTATTTTTAAGTTTTGTATTTAAGCAAGGTTTGTTGTTTTATATTTTTTAAAAATTTACCAGAAAGAAGTGTTTTAGCGGGGTTTTTATATAGTTTGTTAAACTTTATAAAATCTAGTTAGGCAAAGTTGGTTTTGATGAAACTTTATTTGTGGGTGGCAAACAAAAATATAAAATCAATTTTAACTTTATTTGTTAAACTTTAAGTTTCGATATAATTAAATAAGTTTTTCTTATTTTTATCTTGTTGTTTGATTTGTAAAGATTTAAAAATTTTGTTTGATATTGCCCAAAAATCTTATAAATGTAATAATTAGTAGTGTACAAAATTGTTTTAATATGATATACTTTCAGTGTAAATTTGGCTAGGTGTGTTTATTTTTGAAACATACAAATATATCAAGGAGATTATCATTTTGGAAAAGATTGCTGTTATTGAACTGAATACGAATTTTATTAAACTTGTAACCGTTGAGGTTGAGAGAAATAAATCGTTTAAGATTTACAATGAGATTGTTATGCCTATCAATCTTTTAAAAGATTTTGAAAAAGATTCCTTTATTCAACCGAGCGTTATCAAAGAAATTATCTCTATACTTGCGGTGTTTAAAAGGGTTGTGGACAAAGACGAAATAACGGAAAGCATTTGTTTTGCTGACGAAATTGTGGTTCAGGCAAAAAACTATAATGGATTTTTTAATGAAATACAAAATTCTTCATCTTTCAGATTTTCTATTATGCCGAGCGACGAGGAAATTTCTAATGTCTACACCGCAGTGGTGAACACTTTTAATCGCCCAAAATCGCTTATTATTAATGTTACTGATTTTAGCACGCAATTTTGCTTGTTTAACAGAAGAAATGTTCTTAACACTAAAGTGATTCCATTTGGTAGAATTAATTTGTTGGAATCGGTAGACGAGTCGCCAGAAAATTTTTATGATACTATGAAATCTGCTGTGTCGGAGTTGCTGGTGGATATGGATTGGGCTTTCTCAGAATTGCCCGAAGATTGGGACATCATTGGTGTTGGCGATGTGTTTAGGAATGTGGGAGTGCTTAACAGGCGCGCAAAAAAATACCCCGTTGACATTGAGCACAATTATGTTGTGGCAAAGCAGGATTTTGACAACATCGTTAAAGCAATTTGTGGCGTGGGCAGGAACAGTGGCGCAAAAATCAAAGGACTTTCCATTTGGGATTCGAAATATTTGCTTAGTGGACTTGCTATTATTGATGCATTTTTCTCAAAATCAACCGCGAAAAATTTTGCGATTAGCAGAACAGAAAAAATCGAGGGAATGCTGTTTAAGAACACTTTGCCAATAACAATTGACAAGCCTATAACCGACACTTTGGGTTACAGTTTGCAAGCAATTGTGGAGGGGATGACTAAGGTTGAGAATATTTCGCAGGTTTATGATTTGTCGATGCTGTTGTTTAGACAAATAAAAGTTATTCACAAACTGGGTCGACCGTATATTAGAATTCTTAGAATTGCCAGTTATTTAAGCAGTTGTGGCAATGCAATCAACTATAGAGACAGAGAAAAAGTTTCGTTTGACATCATTGTTAACAGCGAGATTTATGGAGCATCTCACGCTGAAATTATACTTGCTGCGTTCGTTTCAAAATTGCGAGATGTGGACAATTTTAGTTTGGCTGAATGGGTTAAATATAAAGACTTGATTGTGGACTATGATGTGGACGCAATAAAAAAATTGGCAATAATTATTAAGATTGCCGAGTCACTCGACATTACAAAATTCTCAGTTGTTAAAGACATTGATTGCGACATTTTGGGCGACAGTGTGATACTAAAACTTATTGTGGACGGTGATTCCACGCTGGAAGTTAAGCATGCTATGCTTATTGGAAACGACTTTAAAAAGCAGTTTAATAAAAATTTGGAAATATTATAATATGTTATTTTAATAACATATTGTAAGTTTTGATTCAAAATAATTTAAGAAGTTTGAAATGCTATTTTGACAATAGTTTTAATTCATTAAGAAA
>CAYJCT010000031.1:0-9301 GCA_964368745.1 uncultured Christensenella sp.
AAGTACTGTAGCAAGAGAAGTGAGCAAAAAACTTTAATTTGTTAAATTTTAATAAAATTAAATTTAATAGCGAGCAAGTAAAAAAATCGTAACTCGAGAGACATCAAAAGCAACATTTTTTAATTTTTAAGGGAGAAAAATGAGACCTAGAACCAAGATTATTACAACAATTTTAGCCATGATTTTAGTGGTGGGTGCAATGGTTGTTGGCATGTTTGCAACTGCAAATCATTCGGTAACTGTGGGCAACACGCTGATTTTTAACCCTCAAAAAGGAGTGGGCGCCACAGTTTATGTGCGTGTTGAAGGGCACGACCCCAACTATTCCACTGTTGCAAAATCAAATATTTGGGAAAGCGACAAAATAACTTTTAAACCCGATGATGAAGTTCATGTGGAAGATTTGTTGTTGGGAACACTTCACTGGAAAGATAAGGACATACCAATTTACTTATATTTAGTTATAACAAACAACACAGCAAGTCAAAAACTTGTCATTAATTTAGATGGTTTTTCACAACCTGCAAATCCAAGTTTGGCCTACACCTACAAAGAGGGTATGGGGGAAGCGAGCGGTGAGTTTGTTAAAAATACCAACGAATTTAAGGGAATAATGCTGAACAACTTGATAACACCAACTCCAACGGGCGTGGCTGCAAATGCGGGACCTGATGGTGGTGGACTAAGAAACGGCAAAACTTATGTGCTGGAAATTGCTTATAATTTAACAAATGTGGGCAGTGATATCACGCAGGACAATAACTATGCAATTGCTCTTAATTCGGAGCCAATTTGATTTTCAAAAAATTTTTTTTGCTTATGGTGCTTCAAGATTTTACTATTTAATTAATGTAGTGACTTATGGTGCTTCAAGATTTTACTATTTAATTAATGTAGTGACTTATGGTGCTTTAAGATTTTCCTATTTAATTAATGCAGTGACTTATGGTGCTTTAATAGGATTTTTGATATTTTGCTTTTTAATTTAATTGCAGGTGAGTTTAATGAACATTGAATATATTAGCGATATAATTAATGACTGCGATCCTATTGGGCTATTTCCTGCTGCACCAGTTGATGAATACGACGAAGAGATTAACAAGATTTCAGAATTTTTAATTACCAATAAAAACATTTCACAGATAGAATTGGCAAGTTACATTAAAGATGTTTTTTTAAGTTCATTTGGAGCAAGTGTTTTTAAGGCAGAAGAAAAAGAGTGTATATCAATTGCGAAAAAAATTAAAAACCATTAATAAAAAATAAGCAATTTGTTTTTTTGCATTCATATTTTTTGGGGTTTATTTTTATGTTAGTGATTAGCATTTTTTTTGGTTATTTAAGTGGGTTAGTTTTTAATAATTGATGTTGTTTAAACGCCATAAGAGTGCAACAAAGAATTGCCTTAGTAACATATTTTATTGGTTTGTCATTATTAAAAGTGTAAATAATTATTAAAACATTTGTTTTTATTGACAAAAAAATATATACTACATATATACTTTTGTTCTCAATATGTTTTTGATAGGCTAAGAATTTAAAATGGAAGTGTTATGGACAAAAAGAAACAAGGCAATATTTTTTATAGAATACTAGATTTGGTTACAGACATTTTGATGATTCCTATCGTAATTTTGTCTGCTGTCTGTACTGTAATTATGTTCAATGCTAGAACCAGTAATCAGGTTCCTAGTATTTTTGGTATATCAGCTGTGGAAATATTGTCGGGCAGTATGTTGCCGGGGTTTAAAAAGACGGACATTGTTGTGCTGGAACGCGTGCAAATAAATGAAATACAAGTGGGTGACGACATTGCTTTTTACTGGATGGAAGACACCTCTTTTTCTCAAAAAATCACTTTGGCAATCAGCAGAGACGAGGGTTTAAAAGAGCTTGACGACCGTTTTGTCGAAGAGATTATTGAAGCGGCGGGCTTTAAAGTTTATAACGGAAAAAACAATTCAAAAGAATCAACCGCAGTCACGGGCACCAATAAAAAGGCAATTGAGCGGTCTGCAATTATGAAAGCGCCGGTGGTTTTCCACAGAGTAGTGCGTATAATATTTGATGTTAAAACGGGCATGACATATTTTGAAACTAAGGGCACCAACAACAACTCGCCCGACAGTTACCGCATTGGATTTATTAACGAAGACTATGTGGTGGGCAGGCACAAAGAAAGTTTGAACTGGCTGGGCAAAGTTATTGACTTTTGCGGCTCAGTGGAGGGAATCATCTTTTTGGTAGAAGTGCCGTGCGGAATTTTGCTGTTGTTGCTAACACTGCAACTAATCCAGCAAATTGACGAATATCTACAAAGCAAAACCAAAAGGAAGAAATACACTTTCAAAAAGGGTTGGCTTAAAAATCTGGCTCGAGTTAAAGAGCGCCGTCTGATAATCAAAAAACTTATTTCCAAAAAATTCAGTCCGTGGTTTGATAAATATATTTACGCAACTCCTGCAACCACAAGCACAGTAGAAGTGAGAAAGGTAAGGCAGGCTCGCTTGAAAATCAAACGATCTATGAAAGTGAATTTTGACGATTAGGTAAAACGGTTTTATGAAATGACTTTCAAATAATTTGGCAATTGGTATGTAAAAGTCTGACCGCAAACAACAATGATTTATAAGTTAAATAATTGTTGTTTTAAGAAATAAAGCTTGTCGGAATTTAAAAAAATAATCTTAAAAACAAAGGTTTAAATCAAAAAAATCGGATGTTTTTAAGAAAGGGAGACATTTATGATATTAATAAAAAATGTAACCAAAACTTATCACAACAAGGACGGGAGCATTGTTAGGGCGCTGAAAGGCGTGAACCTTCAATTGCCAGACAATGGCGTGGTTTTTGTTGTGGGTGCAAGCGGAAACGGAAAAAGCACGCTGTTAAACATTTTGGCAGGGCTTGATCGCTTTGACGGTGGCGATGTTGTTGTTGACGGCAAAAGTTTTAAGTCGTTCAGCGCTCGCGATTTTGATGAATATAGACGAAGAAAAATCGGTTTTGTGTTTGAAGAAAGCAATCTTATTGAGTCTTTAAGCGTGAAGGAAAACATCAAGCTGGGCAGAGTGTTAAACGGAGACGCGCCGTCGGATGAAGAAGTGGCGGAAGTGCTGAAAAAAGTTAAATTAACCGACTATGAAAACCGCTCGGTGACTGATTTGTCGAGTGGGCAAAAACAAAGGGTGAGCATTGCGCGCATACTAATTAAAAGCCCTGACATTTTGTTTATGGACGAGCCTACCGCACATTTAGATGACAAAAACACTCAAATCATTTGGAAAATGGTGCGCGAAATTTCTAAGACTTGTTTGGTGGTGACTGTGTCGCACAACATGCCGCTTGTGGAAGCCTATGGCGATAAAGTTGTGGTGCTGGAAAACAATGTTATTGGCGAAGTGAGAGAAATTCCACAAAAGGACAGAGAAGAAAAAAGAACCGAAAAAAAAGATGGCGACAAAAAAGAAACCAATAAAAAAGATAAAGAAATCCTGAGTGAAAAAACAGACGAAGTGGACAAAAAGCCTCAGTTAAAGCGCAGTTTAGACTTTATGTATGCTTTCAAACTTGCGGCAAATAGTTTGTTTTACAGGCGTTGGCGAACTATCTTTATGGTAATTCTTTGCACCTTTGCAGTAACCTTTTTCAGTATTTTTGCCGTTATGGGAAACTACAACGAAAACTATGCAATGGCGCTTGCGGCAAACAGCACAACATCTAAGACCAGCAGCATTAAAATAAATCCATATGTTCAGTTTCAAAAAACAACCACAACCAGTTTTCAGTCTACCATTTTGCAGGAAAATATAAACGAACTGAACGCAGGTGTGCTGAAAGATACTGAATATTATGAATTTAAAAAGACTCATTATTCCGTGGAGTTTTATCGTGATTTAAAAATTGATCATCAAGGTTATGTGGTATCGGGTATAGTTGTGGTGGATAGCGACAAAGCCACCGAACATAAAAGCCCGTTGGGTCAATCGATATTGTATGGCAGTTACCCAACTGGCGAGGCAGGCAAAACAGGCGTTGTGATTAGCGACTATATGCTGTTTATGATTAAGCACTATGGTTTGCAGGGTCAAAATTCTGATTATATTCCGGCGCATGCTGAATATTTATATCTTAACAGCGGAAAACCTACCTATTGGGACGAAAACAACAAACATGTTCCTGAAGAAATTTTCATCAAACAGTATGTGATTGGTGCAGATATCAACATTAATGGAAATTGGTACGAAATCTCTGGTATCTACGCCACCGACTTTACCTCATTTATGGACACATCAAAAATGACTTATTCTTCAAAAAATTCTTATGACATGTTTTTGCATAATTTATCAAATGTCTACTCTGCAATTCATGTGAACACTAACTTCAATGGCGTGGTTGACACTTTGCCGCTAACAACCAGCATTGTGATAAGCACGCAAAACCTACAAACTGAAAAACTTACAAGTTTAATTAACAACATGGTGGATTATCAATTTTTGAGTTCCACCTCAAAAACCATTCAAAACATTTCTGATTATATCTCCACATTTAGAGTGATGTTGGTGCTTATCAGTGTGTTTACCGCAATTTTTGCAGTTGTTATGATGTATTATTTCATCACACAACTAATCTATGACAGACGAAAAGATGTGGGCGTGCTTAAGGCACTGGGATTTTCAAACGGCGACATCAGTAGCATGTTTGTAATATCTACAGCAATGTTTGTGATAATTGCATTTTTGTTCACTATTATTATAACTTCAATTGGCGCGGCGTTTGCCAACTCTTCCGTTAATGAAATATTGCTTATTGCATTTGATATGCTAAGAGTTAATTTCGCAGTTGTGGGTTATATGTTCTTGGTTTGCGTTGCAATTGCGTCCCTTGGAGCAATTGTTCCGTTGATTCAATTTGCTAAAAAGAAACCTAACGAAATTTTGAAAGGCGTGTTTAAATAGCCGAGAGAAGTGTGTTAAATAATAGTGGTTGACAATTTGTTGCATTTGTAATATAATAATCATGAAGATGGAAAACAAAAAGATACTATTCGCAAGTTTTTACCCATTCTAGTTTGGGAGGATTAGTAGTATTATGAAGAAGTTCAAAATGATAGGTTCATTTATAACTTCCATAACTCTTACTTTCATCATCACTTATGCAATAGCCAGTTTGATTTTGAGTAGTGGTATGGTTTGGAATGTTGTGGCCATGACTGCCGGAAATGTGAATGTTTCGGTAGAGGGATGGATTGACGGCGTGGCAAACAAAGAAGAATTGACTTGCAATTATTCTTCTGACATAAACGCACACACCTCACTTGACTGGCAGATAGGCGACATGGTGTTTCAAAATGGTAGAAAACCAATCTCTATATCTTTGAAATTTCAAAACTTGAATGAAAACACTCTTTCCATCAGTCTTATTAAACCTCAGATGAACACAAATTTGATAAATAAATTTTTTGTGAATGGCGAGGAGTCCACTTGGGATGAAGAGTTTAACCTTGATGCAGATGAAGAAATGTCGTTTAGCGTGGAGTTTCATGTGATTGACACCACTAAGGCAATCAACAGAGCAGATGTAGGCTTTTCAATTTTCTTAGACGAAGTTTAACAATTTCGATATTAAAATAATAAAAAACAAACCTCCATTTAAAGAGGTTTTTTTGTGTATTTGGCGGGCTTTCCTTTTTTGATTTAAATGTACTTGTTTATTATTACACCCAAATTTATTTTATATATGTTTAAGGGGAAGTTTTATTCCCAAGGAAATTTTATCCACTTGTCCATTTTTTTAAATAGCCAATATTGAGGCTCTACCGTTGATTGTTTATTATAAAACATAGTGGTGATTTCATAAACATTATCATAATGACTCAAAGTTTTGCCCGTTGCGGCAATATCATCAATTATAAGTGCATTTGGACAAGGGTTCAATAATAGAGGAATTTCTAACTTATTACAAACCAGGATTGCTAGCAAGATTCCACCTTTGGAAATTCCAAAAACACCAGCAAATTTCCTATCTTTATATTTGTCTTTGATTTTTTCTACATATTGTTCGACTTCTTGCCATGTTACATTTCTTATTTTCATAATTACTCCTTCTTACAGATAATCATACATGCTTTACTTGTACTAAGTAGACTCTGATTATCTAAATTTTTAAATACAAATTTTTTCCACACTTGAAATTCTTCATCTGAAAAAGTTTTTATTCTATCGAAATTTTTTGTCATTCCTTCTAATCCTATATGGTTTAAAATTTTTAAATTGAAACTCTTTACAGTTTCTTCCAAAACTTTCGGATCGTCTAAAAAAAACTCATTGTCTAAATTTTGTTCTAAAATACTTTTCTTGTAATAAATCGCTAAATCTTCTTCTCTGTTTCCTTTGATCGCTTGAGATAGAAACATCGCAAATTTATTTACATATACTATACAAATAATGCCACCTTTTTTACAAATACGAATACATTCTTCGATGGATTGTTGTTTCTCAGGTTTAGTTAAATGATAATATGGGCCAAAGGACAATACAACATCAAATTTTTTATTTTCAAAATTGGTTATCACTGCATCTTGAACACTAGCAAAAATGTTTTTCTTAAGCAATAAATTTTTAGTGTTTATTTGATCAATATGTGACGGAATTATGTCCACCGCATAATATTCTTTGCATTTATCTACTAATTGAAAGGCATAAATTCCACAACCACAACCTAGTTCGATTACACTTTTGCTTTTGTCTAAAAATTGATCCACAATATAACAAATATTATCGAACTCAATTTTATAAATCCGATCTTGTGTTAATCGGCTATTTTCGTCGTATTTATTGTATTTTTCAAATATAACATTTCTATCCAAAGTTTTACCTCTAGTTAGACTATAATTCATATTTAATTTTTTGTCAATTTTAATTCAAATATTGCTTTTATTAAGCGATTTATGATATTATTGATTAAGGAGAAACATATGAGAAAAAGATATACAAACAAAGTTTATATGAGAGAAGTAACCGACTTTGATTGGTTACTGGAAGAAAACGAAGAATTAGATTGTTATATTGCTTTAAAGAAGATTAATAACATGAGTGAAGAATTATTTAGATACTGCAATGGCAAGAAATTTTGTAACTTAGGCATAGGATATTCAATATTAGAGTATGTACCTAGAAAACAAGGCAAATTTTATAACTGCCGAGTTTTTATTGACAATCTAAATCGAATTCAAGGTTATTATTTCGACATCAATAACGAAGTTGGTATTGAGAACAATATTCCATGGTTTGATGATATTTATTTGGATGTTACTATGGTTTGTCCTTCAATAACAGGAAGTTTTAATTATATAGAACTTGGCGACGAAATAGAACTTATGGATGCTTATAAAAGACAAGAAGTTACCAAAGAACAAGTTGACAGATGTTATCAAGTTGCTGAGAAATTAATGGACGAATTATCTAATGGAACTAATAATATTGTTATTAGAGGTTTACATGATTTTTACCGTTTGACAAAAAACATTTAAAGGAACTGGCCAATGAAGATAGCTTACAATATTAAAAATGAGAATATTATTTTACTAAACGAAGAGAGAATGGAAGTTAATACTGTCCTAATTAATCAGATAAAAGACACCGTAAAAAAATTATCAAAAAAAGAAAAACTATTATCTGCCAAAAAAATGATAATGTTAAATTCAAGAACTAATGAAATACTATCGACTTATTCTCTTATACATTCTCCAACATTTCTACCCACTAAGTATTATTGATTATGCTTATGGAATAAAGAACTGGATTTTGAAAAAAATTTCATCATTACCTATATTTTCTCTTGATTCACACGATTATGCTTTTTGCGACTTCAACTGCAAAGATTGCTTGGCTGTAGACACTAGAAACTGGGCAGAGAAAGAGTTAGGGTTTACCTACTACAACCCTGATGAATACGAAAAAGCATTGCTTGAAATTGCAAGATATTCGAAAGCCAGAGGTTGTGATTCAATAAGATTTGAAATGTCAGGCGAAGGAAATCCTGATATGTATCCTTTCCGCGAACGAATAATTCGATTTGCCAAAGAAAAATGTAATATGCAGATTGTATATATTTCTAGCGGGTCAAGACTTACTGACAATATGATAGACGCTCTAGCCCAATGTGCCGATTATGTAAGAATTAGTTTACCTGGAGCAACTGAACAAGCATATGAAATATATTCCGGACAATTAGGTAAACAAGAAAATAAATTTACATATTCTAAAGCAATGGAATTAATCAGGAAATTAGTTGCTAAAAGAAAAGAATACGGCAGAGAAGGCGAACTGCTAATAGGAGCTAGAACATGTCTTCGACATGAAAATGAAGGCGGATATCTAAAGACCGCAAAGTTCCTTGGCAAAATCGGTGCTGACAGTTTTCAAATAGTGAAAATATTAGTTCCATCAGATACCAATTTACATGATAATTGTATATCGGAAAAAACCAAAGAAGAATTGTTGTCTATTAATAAACAATCAACCAAATTGATGCATGTGCAAGTTCCACCTATTCTTGATTATCTATATTATGGTAGAGAGTTGGACGATGACGAGAAACCTAGCCAATGCTACTCTTCTATGATATCACCTATTCTTTATGGCCCTCACTTAGTAATATGCACTCATTGGGAAAAGATTAAAGATATAAAAAATTCTCATTACGGTAAAATTACTGGAGAAAATGAACAATTAGAAAAATTAATGCATGATGTTCATGCAAAACAAATGCGCGAATCCGTACCAAAAAAATGTACAAGTTGTTGTGCTATATATGATAATTTAATCTTAGAGTCAATTAGATCACAACTAGTACTTGCAAAAGATATTCAAAATATAGATTTCTATCTTGTATATTAATTTTAGCGAGAAATTTATGAACATTTTAAAAGATTTGCTATTTAATAATCCTAAATTAATAATAAATAACGAAGTTGTTTTTGATGAAGACAATCAATTTCTGTACTTATTTCCACTAAATATTATTGATTATTATAAAGGTGCAACTAATAACAAAATCATCAAGTATACAATACATAGTTTTATATGTAATAAAGCCGATAATTATATTAAAATACTAGACCAAACATTTAGACATGATTTAAATAAAAATTTGGAAATAGAGATAACTGGAAATATTCAAGACGAGAAAGCATATATCAAAGTTATTAATTTTGCAAAACAATTAAATTGTTATATAACCATAAATTTCAAAAACCTAGAAACATTTAATACTGACAAAATGTTAGATATAGTAAAAC